>CALUZM010000005.1 GCA_944325245.1 uncultured Massilimicrobiota sp.
AACCATGTCGTCAATTAAGAGTTGATCATAGCGATTATCTCTCTTTGCTTAAAAAACTTAGAAATTTAGAGGGTGTGAAAAAAGTTTTTGTTCGCTCTGGTATTCGTTATGATTATCTGATGTATGATCAGGATGATACTTTCTTTAAAGAACTCGTAGCCCATCATATCAGTGGACAACTTAAAGTTGCACCTGAACATATCAGTAATCAGGTCTTAGATAAAATGGGGAAGCCACATCGTGAACTTTATGAAGAATTTGTTGAAAAATATACCAAATTGAATCAGGAAATGCATAAAAACCAGTATCTTGTTCCTTATTTAATGTCATCCCATCCTGGTAGTGATTTAAATAGTGCGATTGAACTAGCAGAATATCTAAGAGATATTCATCATCAACCTGAACAGGTACAGGATTTTTATCCAACACCAGGAACTTTGTCAACTGCGATGTATTATACAGGATTAGACCCACGAGATATGAGTGAGGTCTATGTTGCGAAAACATCAAAAGAAAAAGCTATGCAACGTGCCTTGATGCAATATCGTCGCCCACAGAATTATCATTTGGTTTATGAAGCTTTGGTGCTTGCCAAAAGAACAGATTTGATAGGTTTTAATAAGAAATGTCTCATTAAACCTAAAGGACAATCTCGACCATTGAAAAGGAGGACATAATATGAAACGTACAGCCACATATACATCATCTATGCATATTAGTATTCGATATTATGTTTATGAACCAGAAGTGGTATTGCGTATCAAGGGTATTGTTCAGATTCATCATGGCTTGGGAGAGCATGCGGATCGCTATGAACATTTTGCTTCATTTTTGGCAGCTCGAGGATTTGTGGTTGTGGTCAGTGATTTTGCAGGACATGGACGTTCTTTAATTGATTTTGAACAGGGATATTTTGGAGAACATGATGGACCGATGCATTTGATTGAAGATATGCATCATTTACAAATGATTATCAGAGAAACTTATCCTGATTCGCCTTATTTCATGTTGGGTGTAGATTTGGGATCGGTTTTGATTCGCCAATATATGAGCGTTTTTGGTGATTTTATAGAAGGTGCTTTGTTATTGGGAACACCATCAAAAATTGATTTCTTTTATCTAAAAAAAGCTTATTTACGTTTATTGAAAATATGGAAAGGACCACTTCATAAAGCTCAGCAGTATTCACGATATGTTCGCCATCATTTAAATAAGCAGATTCATATGACCAAGGAGATGGATTGGTTAACGAGTGATGAACAAGAAAAAAGAAAATTCCTGGATGATCCTATGACACATTTTGTTTATACTGTTCAGGGATATCGTGACATTATTCATATGATTAAAGAAGTGAATAGTGAAAAAGTGATTATGAATATACCGTCTTATCTTTCGTTATATATTGCAGTAGGAGAAGCAGATCCGATGTCTCAAAATATAAAAAGTTTAGTTGAAAAATATAAAAATGTTCCTATTCGTGATTTGACTTTTGAAATTTTTCCAAATCAGCGACATGCATTGTTATTTGAAAAAGATAAAAAGATAGTGTATAATCATATTTTAAAGTGGTTAAATGAAAGAACATATTTATAAGGTACACTTATAGTTGGTTGACAAATGACTACTATAAGGGTATAAATACGAAGTAAATATATAAATTGAAAGACTTGGCATTAGCTAGGTCTTTGCTATTTTATATAGCGATAATTAAGATAAAGGGGTAAAAGTATGGCAAGTAAAGATATGGATAAATTAATAGCTCATGCAAAAAATTCAGGATTTGTTTATCAGGGTTCTGAAATTTATGATGGGTTAGCCAATACCTGGGATTATGGTCCTTTAGGTGTGGAACTAAAAAATAATATTAAAAAATTATGGTGGAAACGTTTTATTCAGGAATCACCATATAATGTAGGATTAGATTCAGCAATCTTTATGAATCCTCGTGTCTGGGAAGCAAGTGGACATGTTGGAGGATTTAGTGATCCATTAATTGACTGTAAGCATTGTAAGACAAGACATCGTGCTGATAAGTTGATTGAAGAGTATGATCCTGATATCCATAGTGATGGATGGGAACCAGAAAAAATGATGACTTTTATTAGAGAACATCATATTAAATGCCCAAATTGTGGCAGTGAAGATTTTACAGATATTAGAGAATTTGAATTAATGTTTAAAACATATATGGGTGTTGTCAAAGATGCGAAAAGTGTTGTTTATTTACGTCCTGAGACAGCACAAGGTATTTTTGTTAATTTTAAAAATATTCAAAGAACTTCACGTAAAAAAGTACCATTTGGAATTGGACAGATTGGGAAATCTTTTAGAAATGAAATTACACCAGGTAACTTTATTTTTAGAACAAGAGAATTTGAACAAATGGAATTAGAGTTCTTTACAAAACCTGATACGGATTTAGAATGGTTCCATTACTGGAAAGAACAATGTATGCAGTTCTTATTAGATTTGGGATTAAAGAAAGAAAATTTAAGATTTAGAGATCATGAAAAAGAAGAATTATCGTTCTATTCAAAAGCAACAAGTGATATTGAATATCTTTACCCATTTGGTTGGGGAGAATTATGGGGTATCGCAGATCGTACAGATTATGATTTAGGTAGACATCAGGAATATTCAAAGAAAAATCTGGAATATTTAGATCCTGAAACAAATCAGAAATATTTACCATATGTTATCGAACCATCAGTAGGTGCAGATCGTTTATTCTTATCTGTTATTGCGGATGCTTATGATGAAGAAGCATTAGAAAAAGAAACACGTATTGTGATGCATTTGCATCCAGCATTAGCACCTGTTAAGGCTGCTATTCTTCCTTTGACAAAGAAACAAAGTGAAAAAGCAATGGACATTTATCAGATGCTTGCGAAAGAATTCAATGTTGAATACGATGTGGCTGGACAGATTGGAAAACGTTATCGTCGTCAGGATGCTATTGGAACACCATATTGTATTACTGTAGATTTCGACACCGAAAATGATCAATCTGTCACTTTAAGAGATCGCGATACAATGGAACAGATTCGTTTACCAATTGATGAATTGGTAGATTATATGACAAAGAAAATTCGTTTTTAATGGAGGTGGACATATATGGCACGTCTCTCACAAGAAAAGATTAATGAAATCAGACAGAGTGTTGATATTGTTGATGTGATTGGCGAATATCTTCCTTTAGAAAAAAAAGGGAGAAATTATGTGGCATTATGTCCTTTTCATGATGATACGCATCCATCAATGTCAATTTCACCAGATAAACAGATTTTCATGTGTTTTGTGTGTGGGACAGGAGGAAATGTTTTTACATTCCTGCAAAAATATTTAAAGATATCATACATAGAAGCAGTGAAAAAAGTTGCCGAAATTGGTCATATTGATTTGAGCGAATATCATCTTGATGTCGCTTCAGCACCTGTTTCTAAGAAAAATGCAGAGCTTTATCAGATGCACGAAGAAGCACAGAAAATATATAGTTATTATTTAAATACAAAGCTTGGTCTGGAAGCCAAAACTTATTTGATGAAACGTCATTTTTCAGATGAGTTAATCAAAGAGTTTCAGATTGGATATGCACCGCTCAATCAGACTTTATATCCAGCTTTTTCAAAACTTGGATTTAGTGAAATTGATATGGTGAAATCTGGCTTGGTGATTGAATCACGTCAGCATTTTGATCGCTTTCAAGATCGTATTATGTTCCCACTTTATAACCAGCAGGGCCAAGTGGTTGGATTTAGTGGACGTATTTATAAACCGACGCAAACGGATAGTAAATACATGAATTCACCAGAATCTGATATTTTCATCAAAGGTGAAACACTTTATCATTACCATCAATGTAAAGAAGCTGTCAAAGCAGCTGGTTTTATATACTTACTGGAAGGATTTATGGATGTCATAGCGATGTATAAAGCAGGTATTGAAAATACTGTTGCAATTATGGGAACGTCACTTACTAAGGGACATATTCAAGCTTTACGACGTATTACCCATTCCATTCACTTATGTCTGGATGGAGATGCCCCTGGACAGGCGGCAATGGGGAAAGCAGCCAGAGAACTAGAAAAAGCTGGATTTCAGGTTTCTATCATTGTTTTGCCGGATAATCATGACCCTGATGAAATCTATGAGCAGCAGGGAAAAGATGGGCTGCTACAAGCTTTAAAAAAGACATTAAAACCTATTGAGTTTTTAATGGAATTTGAATATCAGAAAATTGATGCACATAATTATGATGACCGCAAAAGTTATCTTGAAAAGATGTGTTATGAAATTGCAAAAATCAAAGATCCTATCGACCAGGATTATTATATTCAGGTTCTATCCAAGCAATCTGGTTTCTCGACTGATTTGATTCATCAGCAAATTCATGGGATGCAGCCACAGTTTCATCAGGAAACTGTAGCTTCAAAAAAGAAACCAGTACATATGATGGATAAATACCAAAAAGCCGAACATGATTTACTATTTTATATGTTAAATCATAAAAATGTTGCATTGAAATATGAAGCCAAAGCTGGTTTTATGTACAATGATCAATATCGTATCATTGCTTCTTATATTATTGACTATTATCGTCATCATAATCATTTAGAAATTGCTGATTTGATTAATAGTATACAAAAAGAAGATTTGGTACAAACTGTGGTAGAAATTGCTCAATCATCATTACCTGAAAAATATGAAGAGCAAGCAATTGATGATTATATTGATACGATTGGAAAAAATGCAAAAAGAATGAAGAAAGAACAGTTATTAGAACAATTTCGTTATATCTTAGATCCAAAGCAAAAAGCTCAGATTTTAGATGAAATTGTCAAATTAGGAGGTCAATAGAGACAATATGAAAAAAGATACAAAGAAGAAAGCAACACCTGTTACATTGGATGATTTAAAGAATCTGATTAAAGAAACAGCTGAAGCCATGGGTGGAAAATTATCTCAAGATGATCTAGATGCTTTTTTAACAAAATATGATTTAGATGATGAAGCAGCTGAAGAATTATTGTCATTTATCACAGATCAGGATATTTTAATTGAAGATGGACTGGATGCTTTAGATGATATTGATGATGATCAGTTATTAAGTGGAATGACAAGTGACTTGGATGATTTGGAAGCATTAGAATCATTAGACGATTTGAATGATTTAGATGATTTAGATTCAGATATTGATAATGATGTTTCTGATTTAGATTTCGGTGGAAATTTTGATATGTTAACAGGTGATACTGTTAATATGTATAATACAGCCGAGGAAGATGATTCTAATCAGCTGGGAAGTAATGTCAAAATCAACGATCCAGTGAAAATGTATTTAAAAGAAATTGGACGTGTAGAACTGCTGAGTCATGATGAGGAAATCTCTCTTGCTAAAAGAATTCTTGAAGGAGATGAAGAAGCTAAGAAAAAATTGGCAGCTGCCAATTTGCGTTTAGTTGTCTCTATTGCAAAAAGATATGTAGGGAGAGGAATGTTATTCCTTGATTTGATTCAGGAAGGAAATATGGGATTAATTAAGGCTGTTGAAAAATTTGATTATACAAAAGGATTTAAATTCTCAACATATGCAACATGGTGGATTCGTCAGGCGATTACACGTGCGATTGCAGATCAAGCGAGAACAATTCGTATTCCTGTACATATGGTTGAAACAATCAATAAATTGACAAGAGTACAAAGACAATTGATTCAGGAATTGGGTCGTGAACCATCAGCAGAAGAAATTGCTGAAAAGATGGATGGTATGACACCTGATAAGGTACGTGAAATCCAAAAAATATCTTTAGAACCTGTTTCATTAGAAACACCAATTGGTGAAGAAGATGATTCTCATTTAGGTGATTTCATTGAAGATGAAGGAGCTATGTCACCAGATGACTATGCTGCCAATGAATTATTAAAAGACGAATTAAATGAAGTTTTATTAGAATTAACTGATCGTGAGGAAAAAGTTTTACGTTTACGTTTTGGTCTTGATGATGGACGTACAAGAACATTGGAAGAAGTTGGAAAAGAGTTTAATGTCACACGTGAACGTATTCGTCAGATTGAAGCAAAAGCCTTAAGAAAGTTAAAACATCCTTCACGTTCTAAACGTTTAAAGGATTTCTTAGATCGTTAATATGAAACTATCAAAAAGATTACAAGCGATTGCCGACTTGATTATCAAATATAAACATGGGGATACCCTTGGGGATATTGGCACGGATCATGCTTATTTACCTTGTTATTTAGTCAATCAGCAGATTATTCAAAAAGCATATGCCTGCGATATTGCAAAGGGGCCAATACAAGCATCTATAGAAACGATTAAGAGTTATCATTTAGAAGAACAGGTTATTCCACTTTTAGGAAGTGGCATACAACCTCTTTTAGATAAAAAAGTGGCTATGATCAGTATTTGTGGAATGGGTGGAAAATTGACAGTGGATATTTTAGATGAATATCCAGAATACATTCAAAATCAGCGTCTTATTTTACAGGCTAATGTTGGTTTAGAAATATTGCGTGAATATCTTTACCGTCATCAGCTGGAAATTATTGATGAGGATATCGTCAAAGATGCTCATCACATCTATGAGATTATTGTCTGTCAAAAAACAACACAAACATTGACATATCAGGAAGCAGATTTATATTTTGGACCTTGTTTAAGACAAAAGAAGAATGCCTTGTTTTATGAAAAATGGCAAAGACAATTACAAATCCATCAGAATATATTGACATCCTTAGATGAAGACCATCCACGTTTTCAGGAAGTATGTCATATCATATCAATGATAGAAGGTGAAATCAATGAAAGCTAAAGATATCATTCAGATTATGGAAAAACATTATCCACTATCTTTACAGGAAGAATGGGATAAATGTGGATTACAGATAGGTGATATTCATCAAGACGTTTCAAAAGTTATGATAGCCTTAAATGCTGATATTCAAACTTTGGATGAAGCAATTGATCAAGGCTGTCAAATGTTGATAACCCATCATCCATTTTTGTTGGATCCATTCAATAATATTGATAAAGATGATTTTATGGGGGCATTTATTTTCAAAGCAATAGAAAATCATATTGTGGTTTATAGCTCGCATACAGCCTTGGACAATGTATCGATGAATCAATGGCTCATTGAAGCTTTAGGTGTTCATAATATCGAACGTGGAGAAGATGGAATCACACGTATTGCCAAATTGAATACACCTATGAAAATGAACGATTTTATTGATTATGTCCAGGATGTTTATCAGTTACAACATTTCCAATATGCTGGCCATGTTGATGAAATTCGAACAGTGGCCATTTGTGGTGGAAGTGGTGCTGATTTCATGCCACAGTTTTATGGAAAAGCAGATGCCTATTTAACTGGAGATACAAAATATCGTCATGCCAAAAACGCTGTTGACCATCATATTCTGTTAATTGATATTCATCATCATGCAGAAAAGATTATGGTTAAAAAATTAAAAGAATTGTTGGAAAAGGAAGTGAATATAGAGATAATAGAAGGAAGTTCTCCGGATTATTATCACTATCGATAGTATGATTTTAACAACAATGTGCTACATTCAAAAAGAAAATCAGACTTTAATGCTACACCGTATTAAAAAAGAAAATGATATTAACGGTGGTAAATGGATTGGTGTTGGTGGCAAATTCGAAGAGGGTGAAAGTGCTGAAGAATGTATGCGAAGAGAAATTTATGAAGAAACAGGTTTGACACCATTACAGCTTCGACTTCATGGTTTTGTTGTGTTTCCAAAACTTTACCACGGGCAGGATGAAGGCATGTTTGTTTATACCTGTCATGAATTTAGTGGAAATCTTCATGAATGTGATGAAGGTGTTTTAGAATGGGTGGATAATGATTGTATTTCATCTTTACCTATGTGGGAAGGTGATTATCATTTCTTTGAATGGATTCAAGATCAGAAATTCCATAGTGCTAAAATCGTTTATGAAAATGACAGCTTAGTGGAATATCAAGAAGATGTTTATGAAATAAAGATTTAAAAAAAGATGAGTTCAAAACCATATTGTGGTTAAACTCATCTTTTTTATTGAACAATATTTTTGATATGCAAACTTAGTGTATTGACAGGTTTATAAATCAGCATACCTATACAGAAACCAAGGAGATGTAGTATAATTTCTTCAATGCTAAAAGTGAATTGAAGGTATTGAGTGATAAAGTCGATTAGAACCTGTATGACTTCAACTGAAAGAATAATCGCAACTCCTAAATAAAAACTTCTTTGATAACCTATGGCTTGTGTGAGGATATATCCTAATGGAAGAAAAGCGATAAGATGAAAAATACAAAAAAGTGATTGATGTTGAAAATGACTTAGAATACCAAGGAGTGACGTGGATCTTACCAAAAATGAGAGATCTTCTTGAAAATAAGAAGTGTCAACATTGATGGCTATAGGAAAAAATAGCGTACATATCAAAAAAGATATATAAGTGCCAATCAAGAAACTTTGTAAAAATGATTTCTTTTTATAAAGATAAAGAAAAAGACCAATTATAATTAGAATAATTATAAATAAATATTGAGGAAAAATAATAGCCTCAGTACTATATTGTAAATATTGCTGTAAATTAAATAATATCATAAATATCTCCTTTTTATAATGTACTGTGCCTATTATATATGGATTGGTATGACAAAAGTATCTTTTTGTTTAAAGTTTATGTCAACTTTTTGTAAAGAAAATTTTCAAATCGTGGAAATAAGCTATACGTATTAAAAAATCATTTATAATAAAAGAGAATATTGTCAAAAAGAAAAAACAAGACTACAATAAGAAGTTGTAGAAATGAGAGGGGGAGAAAATAATGGATCGAAGTCGTCAATCGACTGATTTGATTTATGGAAGTATCGCAAAATCAATATTCTGGTTTTCAATTCCATTGTTAATTGGAAATCTATTTCAGCAGTTATATAATACTGTAGATGCTTATGTTGTAGGGAACTTTGTCTCTAAGCAGGCATTAGCAGCTGTAGGAGCTTCATCGCCGATTATCAATATGTTGATTGGTTTCTTTATGGGACTCGCAACAGGAGCAGGTGTTGTGATTGCACAATATTATGGAGCTAACGATCATAAAAAACTTCATCAGGCTGTGCATAGTTCGGCCGCTTTAACATTAGTGATGGCTATCTTTTTAACAATTGTTGGTCTTTTCATGACAAATCCACTATTGCATATGATTGGGATACCAGCCGATGTTTTTCCTGAATCTTCAACATATTTAAGAATTTATTTTGGTGGTATTACTTTTGCATTAATTTATAATATGGGGGCGGGAATTTTACGTGCGATTGGTGATTCTCGTAGGCCGTTATATTTTTTAGTTGCAGCCTGTTTGACGAATATTGTTTTAGATTTACTTTTCGTCAGAGTCTTCCATATGGGTGTGGCAGGTGCAGCGATTGCGACAGATATTTCTCAGGCATTAAGTGCACTGCTTGTATGTATGGTATTAATCAAAAATGGGGAAGTCTATGCATTACATATTAAAAAGATTCGTTTTCATCTGCCAATTTTAAAAAGGATTATTGCGATTGGGTTGCCAACCGCATTACAACAGAGTATTGTGTCTTTATCTAATGTTGTTGTCCAATCTTATGTTAATGCATTTGGATCTGATGTTGTTGCAGGATATTCAGTTACGATACGTATTGATGGTTTTGTCAACTTACCACTTCAGAGCTTTAATATGGCTATTACAACATTTGTTGGTCAAAATATCGGTGCTAAACAATATGATCGTGTGAAACGTGGCTCAAAGATAGCTTTGTGGATGACTTTTGCAGTGATTGCTGTGATGGCGCTCTTCTTATTCTTCTTTGGTCGTCAGGTTATTAGTATCTTTAATAGCGATCCAGCTGTTATTGAAGCAGGATGGAAAATGTTATTTGCTTTTACAACATTTTATATTGTTTTACCGATTGTCCAAATTTATAATGGTGTTTTAAGAGGTGCTGGAAAATCTTCAGTTCCTATGTATATCATGGTTTTCAATTTCGTTATTTTAAGACAAATTTATCTGGCGATTATTACACAATTTACAAATGATGTTTCATTTGTCTTCTTTGGTTGGCCAGTTACATGGATTACAGCTGCCATTATGTTTATTATTTATTATCATAAGGTACAATGGTTACCTATAGAAAAAGCTTCTTCATAAGAAAAGAAGCTTTTTTAATCAAGAATTTTTTTTGTATCAATGACAGGTTTATGATATGTCTGCTCATTATTTTCATCAAATTGTTTTAAGAAGTCAATAACCTGATTAGTCAGATATGTAGGTGTAGAGGCTCCTGAAGAAACAGCAGCCTTTCTTTTTCCTTTTAATAATTGGATGTCTAGATCGTCAACACTTTCAATCATATGGACTTCTTTTTTTTCTTTCGCAATAGCTGCCAGTTTTTGTGTGTTATTGGAATGAGGATCACCCACAATAAAAACAATATCAATATCATCTTCCATGTTTTTGATGGCTTCCTGTCTAATTTTTGTAGCAGTACAGGTTTCTTTTTCAATCATAACATGTGGAAGTATTGATTTTGCATATTCGCATAAATCATAAACATCATATAAAGACATGGTTGTCTGATTTGTCATCACATAATGTTTCTTTGGATCCATAGCTTGAATATCTTTTTGACTCGTAATCAGATGAACTTTCTTTTCATCAATAGATATGGCGCCTTCAGCTTCAGGATGACCCATTTTTCCAATATAGAGAATTTCATAGCCTTCACTTAATTTCTTTTTAATCAAATCATGTGTTTTAATAACATCTAGACACGAAGCATCTATAACATTTAAACCTTTCTCTTTAGCCTTTTGAAAGACCTGATCACTGGCACCATGAGCTGTAATAATCACAGTTCCTTCATTGATTTGATCCAATAATTCTAATCGTGTCTGACCGGGAATATCAATGGTTTGAATTCCTCTTGCTTTTAAAGCATCAACAATATATTGATTATGAACAATCATTCCTAAAATATAAATAGGTTGTTTTTCATTTTGTGCATTTTTGGCAATTTCAATAGCACGGACAACACCTTTGCAGTATCCTCTTGGTGTAATAGCTTTGACTTGCATCTGTTTCACCTCGACCACATTGTATCATAATTCCTTGCGATGGTGAAGAAATCTTTATATAATGAAAATAGGTGATTGATTATGCATATTCAACAAGTCTCCCAACAACTCCATTTATCTCGAAAAGCGATTATGGTTTATGAACAAAAAGGTCTTATTCATCCTCAAAAAGATCAACGAGGATACCGAACTTATCAAAAAGAAGATATTGAGAGATTATTACAAATAAAATGCTTAAGGCAACTTGATTTTTCTATTTCTGAAATTAGAGATATACTTTTGCATCAACGCTATGATATTTTTGATTTGAAAAAAGAAGAATACGAAAAAAAGATTTTTGATATTGAAACGTCCTTACAATATATTGATGATGTGAAAAGGAATTTTATACAGAATCAGAAATGCTTTCATTTAAATGAACAGTTAGAACAGACAAAACAGTTAAAGAATGTGCAATTATCGGCATAATAACTTTACCCTTTGATAAATTGATAATGGGTCTATCCGTTTTTATATATGCTTTATTTTTATGGAGGGAAGATACTTTTTTATCTATTTTGGCTTCTTTGGCTATGCTGCTTATTTTAGCTATTTATTTTTCTTCAACATTTCGAGTTTTTTATATAAAATCTATCTAAAAATAAAAAAAGGATTGCCTTACCCTAAGGGAAGAGATGTAAAGTTATGATGAGGTGAGGTTTTATGATGATATTTTGGATGGCTATTATCTTGATGCTTATAACTGTTATGGTCTTAAAAGGATTATGGAATATCTTTATGCATCAACGCTTAGTTCGACTGTTTCCATATCAATTTGAAAAAGATGATATAGAATGGAACTATGAATATGCTAAAACATTAAAAGAAAAGGCAATATCTCAACAGGAGATTGATGATTTTCAATTATTAAAAGTTTTACAGAAATGTGATTTAACCTATACGAATATTGGTAGAGAATATATGTATGGGCGTATGTTATCAAAAAAGTGTGATTATCAGCTTTTGGAAACAATGGTTCAGCGATATCAGAATCCTCAAATTTTATCTGATACACTTTATCATTTATATCAATTAAGTCATGAGTATGATTCATGCTTAGGGTTGTTTCGGCACTCTCAAGTATTTTCGTTGTGGGAAAAAAGAATCATTATGTGTTTGGCTTTTTGTCCGATGCTCTTTCTTGTGCTGTGGTTTTTCCTAGGAAGTCTGATTTTTTTACCGCTTTGTATATATGTAGCTTTAATGATTCTTTTAAATACTTATTGGAGTCAACGTACCAAGACAATTGTTACTGAAACAATGAGTTATTGTTTTATGGTTGAAGCTTTATCACATTTGGTTAAGCATCATGTTTTTCCAAAAGAAGATCTTCAGACATTACAGCCAATGCTAAAAAAGGCCAAAAGATATACTGTTTTGGCACGTGTCATATATAAGATTTCTCAAATAGATGTTTTCTATCTCACACAAACGATTCAAAGTTTCTTTATGTTGTCATTACATCAATATCTGATTTTATTAAAACATCAAAAAGAAATGGAAAGCTATATGCTGACCTTCTATGAGTATATAGGAACTGCAGATATGGCTTTAAGTGTTCTTCTCTTAAGAGAACGTTATGCAACTTGTTTGCCTGAAATAACGCAAGAAAAACAGCTGTCTTTTGTGGAAGCTTATCATCCTTTGATACAAAATCCAGTGAAAAATAGTTTTTCAACGACACATTCCTGTATGATTACAGGATCTAATGCCTCTGGTAAATCCACTTTTTTAAAGATGATAGGAATCAATATGATTATGGCAAAAACTTTGCATACATGTTTTGCGGATGAGTGGAAATATTATCATTTGACCATTCATAGTGCTATTCATATGAAAGATGATTTATCATCTGGAGATAGTTATTATGTGAAGGAAATTAAAACTTTGAAATTAATGATTGATGATGCGAAAAAAGAAGATTGTCTGATTTTTATTGATGAAATTTTAAGAGGAACAAATGAAAAAGAACGTGTGATGATTTCTCAAGCCATTTTAACATATCTTTTTCAAAGTTCATCATTGGTTATCGTCACAACACATGATTTATCTCTGGTTGAAAAATTTCCTCAGATTGATCAATACTGTTTCCGTGATACAATTGTTGATAATCAGCTTTCTTGTGACTATAAAATACATCATGGACGCTGTACTGTGGGAAATGCTATAGCGTTACTTCAAATATATGGTTATGATCCCCAAATTTTGGACACATTAAGAAAGCCTAACTAGGCTTTCTTTCTGGATACATGTGTTCAAATGTTTGGGGTTCTTCAACATGAACATTTTGATCAATATCTTTATCAATATCATCTAAATCAAAACTTTTAACTGCTTTGACAACACGAAAAGCAGTTTTTGCATTATGCAAAACAGGACGTAACTGATGAATGATAGGAATTAGCTGATTGGCCGTATAAAGTGTTTTTTGAGCTGTTTGAATTGTTGATGAAAGATTCATCTGGCGTAAAGAATACTTCATAGACTGTAAAAGTGATGGTTTTTGATAGAACATAGGCATTGGGGGATAATAGGGGTAAAAGTCAAATTGAGAATATTGTGGATATTGTGAATACATGATTAACACCTCCTATGTTAAGATATGTGGAAATAAAAAAGATGATACTTGTGTTTTGGATAAAGAAAAATAACGACTTTGAAGAGAAATCATCAAAATCGTCATGAGATATTTTATGTTCTTTGTTTATAAATGAGAAGATTCACAATACTGCCAAGCATGATATAAACAATCCAAAAAAGAATAAATCCCACATAAGAAGCATCAAGAAGAGGATATGGAGCAGTTTCTAAGCCACCTGTCAAGATATTATATGCCATAGATAAAGGAATGAATGCTAATATCCATATATTTATGGACCAAAATAATTGTTTAGCTTTTGTCTGAGAAGATTGATCTGCTATGACCATACCAATACCATAAATCATACATCCAAAGATAATTAAAATGAGTCCGGTGAGTGTTGCTATGGCAGTCTGTTCTTCATTCCATATCATGGCAGCAACAATCAATCCAAGGGCATTCATTGTTGTTGCGACAATTGTAAAAATGACACCATTAGGTTTTTCGTGTACTGATATAGACTCATGAGGAGCGGGTTCAATACCTTTGAGTAAATAGTCTGTTGTCACTTCAAAAAAGTCACTCAATAAAATAATCTTTTCAATGTCTGGTAAAGTTTGTTCGCTTTCCCACTTAGAAACTGATTGACGTGAAACACCAATTTGATTGGCAAGTTCTTCTTGTGATATCCCTTTTACTTTTCTTAAATGTTGTATTCTATCAGCAATATTCATATATAGTCTCCTTTCTTAGGCACCTATATTATAACAAAGATTGTAGAAGCAATACTACCAACTGATGTGGTCATTTTGACAACTTCTACGTTCTTTTTGTCACTTATTTGTTTTTGCTTGATAAAAGGCACTTTATGATTGTATCTAGGATGGTTTGTCATATCAAGATGTCTGTTCAATATGTCTTTTTATCTTTTTGCTTTGGTAAATAATCAAAGAAAATATAAGATTTTATCAAAGTTTTTTGCTTTTTTAAAAGTTTTAGTGTATAATCATATGGCTAAAAGGAGGCGATTATATGAAATTATTTGAACAATATCAATTTCAACCATTTGTGAAAGAAACATTACAAAAGTTGAATTTTCAATCACCAACAGAAATTCAAAAATCAGTCATTCCACTTGTTTATAAACATCGAGATGTTATTGGAATATCACAGACAGGAACAGGAAAAACACATGCTTTTTTAATTCCGATTATGGATATGATAGAAACATCAGAAGATTGTGTGCAGGCAGTCATTACGGCTCCCACAAGAGAATTAGCTCAACAAATTTATGATCAGGCAAAAGTTTTTACAAATTATAATAAGGATTTAAGAGTTTCATTAATCATTGGTGGTAAAGATAAACAAAAGACAATTTCAAAATTAAGCACTCAACCACATTTGGTTATTGGAACACCAGGAAGAATTAAAGATTTATCTTTAGATGAACAGGCTTTAAAAATTACAACAGCAGATATTTTTGTCATTGATGAAGCAGATATGACATTGGAATACGGTTATCTAGAAGATATAGATGCAGTACTGGGAAAGATGAAAGACAATTTACAGATGCTTGTCTTTTCAGCAACTATCCCACAGATGCTCAGACCTTTCTTAAAGAAATATATGGATAACCCTAAACTGATTGAAATAGATCAACATTTATCAACATCACGTAATATTTCTCATTATCTGATTCCTACAAAACATCGTGATCGATATGGAGTACTGAAACATATCATTCAAATTATTGATCCATATATCTGTATTATCTTTTGTAATAAAAGAGAAGAAGTTGAAAAGCTGAGTCATCAATTACGAGAAGATGGATATAAAGTAGGGGAAATTCATGGGAATTTAGAGCCAAGAGAAAGACGTCAGATGATGCGTCGTATTAAAAATATGGAATATCAATATATTGTTGCGACGGATATTGCAGCAAGAGGAATTGATATTGATGGTGTTAGTCATATTATCAATATGGAATTTCCTACTGAATTAGATTTTTATATTCATCGTAGTGGACGTTGTGGCCGTGGAAAATATACAGGTGAATGTTATAGTATGTATGATACTTATAATCAAAAGATGGTAGAAGCTTTAGAAAAGAAAGGTATTCATTTTGAAGTTAAAGAGTTAAAAGGACAATCATTAACTCAAGGAAAAGAACGTGAAAAGAGAAAATCACGTGTTAAACATCAAAGTGATTTGGAAAAGAAAATTACAGCCATTGTACGTAAACCAACAAAAGTCAAACCTGGTTATAAGAAGAAACGTAAAAGACAAATTGAAGCTATGGTACAAAAAGAAAGACGTGCTATGATTAAAGAAGATATTAGACGTCAAAAGAAAGAACGCGCAAAACAGGCTCAACGAGAAAAACGTGAAAGAGAGGCACAATAATGATGTTAAAAATTGGAAGTCATGTATCTATGAGTGGTAAAGACATGCTTTTGGGTTCTGTTAAAGAAGCATTGTCTTATGGTGCGACAACATTTATGTTTTATACAGGAGCTCCTCAAAATACAGCTAGAAAACCAGTAAGTCAATTAAAAGTTGGTGAGGCTAAGGCTTTAATGGAAGAAAATCATATAGATATTAATGATGTCGTTATTCATGCCCCTTATATCATTAATTTAGCGAATACATTGAAACCTGAAACTTTTGATTTGGCAGTTCGTTTCCTCAAAGAAGAAATTCAGCGTTGTGAAGCTATAGGGGTTCATCGTTTAGTCTTACATCCTGGATCACATGTCAAAGCTGGTGATGAAAAAGGTTTAGAACAGATTGTCAAAGGATTAAATGAAGTCTTAAGAGAAGATCAGAAAGTGCATATTGCTTTAGAAACAATGGCTGGAAAAGGTAGTGAACTAGGAAGAAATTTTGATCAGCTTCGTTATTTAATTGACAATACAAAGTATTCTTCATTGTTAGGTGTTTGTCTCGATACTTGTCATTTACATGATGCAGGTTATGATTTAACTCACTTTGATGATATTTTGGAAGAATTTGATCAAAAGATTGGTTTAGATCGTTTGCTGGTAGTTCATGTGAATGATTCTAAAAATGAAAGAGGAGCACATAAAGATCGTCATGAAAATATTGGTTATGGATATATTGGATTTGAAACTTTAAATAAAATTGTGCATCATCCTAAATTAAAAGATGTTCCAAAAATTCTTGAAACACCTTATATTGATGGAAAAGCTCCTTATAAAGATGAAATAGATATGTTTGTTCATCAGACATTTAATAGTGGTTTAAAATAATGATTTAATAAAAAAAGAATTTTTTGACAAGTGATTTCACTTGTCAATTTTTTAATATAGTTTTCTAATATAAAATGATATTGTTCGTGTGCTAAAGCATATTGATTATTTTTAATCATGTTGAGTATTTGTTGTTGAGTGTATTGATCAAGTTCAATACCAAATTCATCTAAAAGAAGCTGAAAATCATTGAGTTGTAAAGTTGATATATATTCGTTGTTTTTATTTAACATAATCTCCTCCTTATCTATATAACATATGCCTGAAAATAAAAATAAGAACAACTATTCATATAAACTTGATGAGAATAGCTGAAATATGTTAGAATGTTATCGTTTCAAAAAGAAAGGATTAGAGATATGAGTAAAGTTAATCAATTAGGAAATTATAAAGGTATTGAAGTGACAATTACTTCACGTCCTGTACATGATGAAGACGTAGAAAGAGAAATAGAGAATTTATTATCTCAAAAAAGTCAGCTTGTTGAAAAAGAAGGACTTGTAGAAAATGGTGATGTCACTACAATTGATTTTGAAGGATTTAAAGATGGTGTGGCTTTTGATGGTGGAAAAGCTGAAGGATATCAATTGGAAATTGGATCTGGTTCTTTTATTCCTGGTTTTGAAGAACAAATGTTAGGAATGGAAAAAGGAGAAACAAGAGAATTAAATTTAACTTTTCCAGAAAACTATGGAGCTCAAGATTTAGCAGGCGCAGATGTGATTTTTAAAGTGACTGTTCATCACATTGCGCAAAAGGTAAAATCTGAATTGAATGAAGAATTTGTCAAGTCTTTCCAAATACCAGATGTTGAAACAGTGGAAGATTTTAAAAAGCAAATCAGAAAAAGTTTAGAAGGGCAAAATGAACAAACATTAAGAGCTGAAAAAGAAAATAAAGTTTTAGGTGTTTTGATTGAAAATAGTGATGTAGAAGTTGATGACGAAGATATTCAAAAAGCATTAGCGCAACATGTTCAATATGTGACAAATGAATTAGCACAGCAAGGTATGGCTTTAGAACAATATCTTCAAATGATGGGCATGGATATGGAAGCATTACATGCTCAATTAATGCCAGCTGCTAAACAACAAGCTATTTTTGAAGCTATTATTGATGAAGTTATTCGTGTTGAAAATTTAATGACAAGTGATGAAGATGTTGACCGTCAGGTTGATTTGATGTCACAACAATATCAAATGGATAAAAAGGATATTTTAGAAAAGATTGATTTAGAAGGTTTAAGACGTGATTTAAATCGTATTCAAGCAAGTCAATTGATTTTAAACAGTGCTAAATTTATTATGGAGTAAAGATTGTCTCAGGGCAATCTTTGTTTTTATTTATTTTATAAATCTGCTAATAAACATATTATGATATAATGGATATAGATGTTGGTGAGAGTTGAAAGAGAGATGAGACTATGAAAAATCAGAATATTTTTATAAGTTTAGGAATTGTCATTTATATTGTGATGTCTGGGATAGATAAATTTGTTTATAGGCTTCCAAATATGGTTTATATTCCAATTGCTATTTTAGGTATTATTTTGATTCTGATTGGTTTTTTAAAAATAAAAAAAGACAATCATTGACAAATGTGAGTAAGAAGATGTTATTTAAAGATAATAAAATATGAGGATTGTCCAAGATCGTTTAATGAAATGATAAAAATGGAGAGGATAAAGTGTGTCGGTATTAAGAAATTTTGAATATTATAAAGAAGAAATAGAATTAGCACTGATTCAAAATGCTGGTGTAGAAATTGAGCTTTATTCCATTGTAGCAAGTATGATAAGAGAATCACAAAATACATCTCCATTATCTATACGAGATGTATCTGCAAGGAGAAAAAGTGATATTTCAATGAAGTTTTATGGGCAAGCAGGTTTCCCGGATTTTGTTGTATTGGCAAGAGAAAAGGACAGTAATGCGAAGCTATATGGATGTATTGAAGTAAAAATGCCAATAGTTTCACTTGATGGAAATGATGAACAGTTAAATGGACATATTCAATCGTTTAAAAAGGTTCTTTATACAAATGGAATCAGATGGATATTTTTTGAGAATGATATAAAAAATGTTCTTTTTGATATTGAACTTGGAGATATAAATAAGAGTCAAATTCTTTGGAAATCACAGAAATATTGGGATGATTTATTACGATGTATATATCAAATCAAATGGGATTTATAAAAGATAGTAGAAATAAAAAACGCCAATATAAAAAAGCAATGATTTTTTGTCATTGCTTTTCTATCATTTTGAGTATTTCATCTTTTAAGACTTGGACCATGTCTTCTTGTTTGACTTTTTTTATAACTTCACCTTTTTTAATCAATAAACCTTCTTTAACACCACCGGCAATACCAATATCAGCATGTTTTGCTTCACCAGGGCCATTGACTGCACATCCCATGATGGCGACTGTGATATCAGCATGGATAGTATTCAAGAAATCTTCAATCTCATTTGCGACTGGAATCAAATCATATTGAATACGACCACAAGTTGGACATGATACCAAAGTTGGAACATGATCAATCAGTTCTAATTCTTTTAATAATGTTTTCGCAACTTTGATTTCTTCTACAGGATCAGCACTTAAAGAGACACGAATCGTATTACCAATACCCTGATATAACAATGTACCAATACCTAAACTTGATTTGATCGTTCCACCAAGTTTTGTTCCTGCTTCAGTTACACCAATATGTAAAGGACAATCAAAAGTCTGACTGGCAAGAGTATAGGCTTCAATTGTTAATAAGGTATTAGAAGATTTTAATGAAATGGCATAATCATGAAAATCTAAAGATTCTAAAATATCAACATGTTTTTGTGCGCTTTCTATCATGCCTTGGGCTGTTGGTTTCCCATACTTTTCTAAGATATCTTTTTCTAATGAACCACCATTCACACCAATACGAATAGGAATATGTTTATCTTGACATGCTTTCACAACAGCTTTGACTTTATCCATAGAACCAATGTTTCCAGGATTAATACGAATTTTATCAATACCATTTTCAATAGCTAATAAAGCTAAGCGATAATCAAAATGAATATCAGCAATTAAAGGAATATGAATTTGCTTTTTGATATCTGCAATCGCAAAAGCATCTTCTTTATCAAAGATAGCAACTCTCACCATTTCACAACCTGCTTTTTCCAATTCATGAATCTGTTGCACAGTTGCTTTTACATCTTTTGTTTTGGTATTACACATAGATTGAATGATGACATGATTATTGCCACCCATTGTTAAATTTCCAATTTTGAAAGATCTTGTTTGTGTTCTTAACATAATATAACCTCGTTTCTGTTTTCATTATACACGAAGTCATTCAAAAAAGAAATCCATTCTATACTAAAGAAAAATCATTCTATTAAAGAAATGCTATTCAATATAGAGATTTATAATCTCCAAGTCATTGAATAAGAATCGTCATATTGTCATATATATAAATGGTGATATGTATGATATTGATTATATCCAGTTTAGAATTTTTACTGGGAACAGCTTTACATTTTCTTTATGATCTTTTCCCTTATCCCATCATATCTCTTTTTGCATCTACAAATGAAAGTGTTTTTGAGCATTTAAAATTATTGGTTTATCCTATGCTTATAGGATATCTTGTCATTTATCTTATTAAAAAGAAAGAGATAAGAAAATATAGACAAGCTATGTTATGGGGAATTGTCAGTGGTTTGTTAAGTTTATTGTTTATCTATTATTTTGTCCGTTATGGTCTAGGTATAGAAAGTTTGATTTTTGATATTGTTTTGTTATGGATGGCATTGTTTATAGGAAATTCTATATCTTTACATTTCTATTGTTATAGTAAATCATCTTTTCCTATATTAGAAACGATATGTCTTATCATGATTGTGATGATTATGATCATTGGAACATTATATCCTCCTCAAGTTCCATTGTTTCAAGAAGAAAAAGTGACAGTGAGGTTGTTTCAATAACATTTTGAAAACTATATAAAAATAGTGAGATAACAGAAGGACTGTCATCTCAAAATAGATGAGTTTTGTTTTATGATTTGAGGGATATTCATCATCATTGTTGAGGAGTACTCATGTTTCTTGAAAATTGAAAAATAGAATCAATAAGATTTGATATTTATCCAAAAAATAATATAAAAAGAGCATAGATTTCAATAAGATAACCTAAAACACGAGCAAGTTTCTTACTTTTGAGATATCCTAGTTTTTGATATGTTTCTGGTGTACAGAATGGAAATAAAATCATTGTCATACCTAGGCATAACATTCCTGCTCCTGTCAAATAGTTTTTTTGAAATGGTAAATTGGGAAAAGCGCTGACAAATAAAAGGATAACAGATAAAGCTATTCCAAGATAAAACCATTTTAATTGTTTTTGAATTTTTTCTAAAGCCATATCATGAGATAATTGACATTTTAAAGAACAATAAGCCTTTGACTGTGTTTGATCTAGAAAATATTGAGCTTTTTGTCCACAATAACTACATTTGATATGCTGATTAGTAATCGGAATAGTCTTAGAAATCGTTTCTTTTGTATGAGTTAATTCGGATAAACTGATTTGAAATAAATCAGCTAGTTCAATAAGATTCTTCGTTGTTGGTTCACTTTGATTTCTTTCCCATTTTGAAACTGCCTGTCTACTTACACCAAGTTTTTCAGCAATATACTCTTGTGATAGTTTCAGTTTCTGTCTTTCATTTTTAATATTTTCGCCTAATGACATATTGTAGTCCTCCTTTGATTTTATTATATCAAATTGTAGAAAAGAAGCTACCAACCCCTTGTCAACTATTGGTTTCCCTGTCATGAAATATTCTTTGAAACAAAAAGCACTTCGTCTTGAAGTGCTTTAAATGTCTTTGATGATGTCTTCAAATTCATTTAAGATTGTTTCAAAATAATGGAAAGCATCATCATATAATTGATCTTCTAAAGGATTGACTAAAGCATCTTTTAAGAGGTCAACAGGATCTTTGCTGCCACCTGATTTTAAGAAGTTGAGATAAGCTTCTTTTTGTTTTACATCACCTTTAAGTAATCGTGAAACAATGGCTAATGCAACAGTCATTCCTAGAGTGTATTTATAAACATAATAGTTATAGTAGAAATGTGGAATATAATAACAAGAATATCCAACATATTTATCCATAGTAATATCTGGACCATAATATTCAGCATTTTTTGTATAATAGAGATCTGTAATCATTTGTGATGACATTGGTTTTCCTTCTTGAGCCCATGTGTGTAAAATATGTTCAAAATCAGCATACATAGGTTGTCTAAAAATAAGACCAACACAATTTTCTAAAAGCTCATATAAGAAATAGGCTTTTTCCTTTTTGCTGGTAGCATGTTCTAACATGTAATTAATGAGTAATGTTTCATTTACTGTTGAAGCGACCTCAGCCACAAAGATACGATAATCACAATTCACTGGTGATTGATAATGACAAGATAAGTATGTGTGTGCACTATGTCCGAGTTCATGAATCATTGTAGAAAGTGAATTATAATCACCGATGAAGTTCATTAAAATATATGGATTTGTATCATAACATCCACTTGAATAAGCACCAATACGTTTACCAGCATGAGGATAATAATCAATCCATCTTTCATCTTTGGCTTTTTTGATAATATCAACATATTCATCACCAAAAATTTGTACAACATCTAAAATAATATCAAAACATTCTTCTATTGTATATTTTTTTGTTTGATATTTGACTAAAGGAATATTTAAATCATAATTATACATTGTATCAAGATTTAAAATCTTTTTCTTTAAAGCATTATAACGATGAAATAATGGTCGATATTGTTGATTGGCTTTTTCTAGAATTTTGAAGAATAAAGATGTTGGGACATTATCATCAAAAAGACTAGCTTCTAATGGTCCTTCAAAGTTTTTGACATCAGCATAGAAAGCATCTTTTTTCATAACTCCTGATAATGTTGCGGCATAAACATTTTCAAATTTCTTATATTCTTTAAAAAAGTTGTGATAGGCTTCTTTTCTGACTTGAGGATCTGTATTCTTTAAAAATTCAGTCAATGTTGCACTGTTTAAGAATTTTTCTTCTCCATTGATATGCACAGGATCATAATCTAATCTCAATGCATCAAAAACTTGTGAAGAGACATCAGCGATTGTAGATGTTTTAGAAATGAGTGTTTCTAGTTCTTGAGATAAGACATGTTTCTTTTGTCTTAAAACTTCCTGTAAACTATAACGATAATCTTTCAATCTCTCATCTTGAAGATATTGAGAAACTTGATCGCTATGATCAATCATCATCACAGTATAGAAATCTAATGATGCAGACACCTGATCATAGAATGAAAGAATTGCAGCATACATTGTCTGATATTCCTGATTATTTGGTTCAACATCACAATGTAAATGCGCAAAACAATGTAATTTTTGAATATAACGAGATAACATCGTTTCATCTTGATGAAATTTTAAGAATTGATCAACATTATCTAAAAAAGAATCTTTTTGTTGAAGCAAAGATGATAATAAATCTTTCGCTTTTTCTAAATCAGCATAGAATTCCTGATGATTAGCATAAATACGAGATAAATCCCATGTATCTTTTATTGCAATACTTTTACGTTCCATATATACCTCCTTTTGCATATATCCATGATAATCCTCTGACTTATGAAAGTCAAATAGATACATCAAAATAAAAGATCTCTTCAAATTTCTTATCTAATGCAATACATAAAATTAAGGCTAGCTTAGCCGTTGGATTAAATTGTCCATTTTCAATAGAGGAAATTGTTTGCCTTGATACACCTACCATATTAGCCAGTTCTATTTGTGAGAGGCCTTTTTCATTTCTAATTTCTTTTAAATGATTTTTCAGTATTAATTGATTGTTCATATATTAACCTATTAAAATCATCATATATCGATAACCATAAAATAAAAAGATAAAAAACCAGCATAAAGCTAAGACTATATAAAAACGTGATTTTTCAATGTATCCTTTCATGCCATAAGTTATCGAAGCCATAGGTAAAATAAGAATAAAAATAGTATAAAATACGGTTGGTGTATCTTGTAGCTCAATTGAAAAGAATATGAGAAAAATAGATAAGATGGTTGTTGCTATATAACCTTTTGTGAGTGCTTTTCTTTGATTGATTAATAATCTTTCATCTTTTTCTTTTTGATATATTGAAAGAATTTTTTCTTTGTTCATAAACATCACCTACCACATAAAAATCCATAAACGACTTATACTGTAAAAGAAAAGGCAAAGCAATAAAAGAGCGAGTATGAGATATCTATAGAAACGCATATAATAAAAGTAAGCAAAGCTGTAAACAATTAAAAAAGTTAATAATAATGTCGAGCTGGTCAAAAAGATCTCATCTGAAAACGGACTAAAAAATGAAAGAGTCATCATACATATGCATAAAAAGGTAAAAGTTCCCATAAGAAAAGGAATAGTTTTGAATGTTAGAAAATGGTTATATTCCTGATGTTGTTGTTGACGACTTCTTTTTAAAATATCTTCTTTGTTCATTGTATCACCTCATGTCAAGTTTTCTTTACACTTTCATTATAGAATGATACAAAATATATGTCAAGAAAACTTGACATATAAGATAAATAAAAAACCCTATCTCATTAAGCGATAGAGTTTACTAATTTTGCTAATTTAGATTTTTGTCTGCTAGCATAGTTTTTATGATGAATTCCTTTGCTAACTGAAGCATCTAATTTAGATGCAGCTACGTTGTATGCAGCAACTGCAGCTTCTTTATTTCCAGCTTCAACTTCAGCTCTTACTTTTTTAATTGCTGTTTTTAAAGCACTTTTATAAGAATTGTTGATTAAACGTTTTTTGTCATCGTTTTTATAACGTTTGATTTGTTGTTTCATGTTTGCCATTGTATTTCACCTCGCTTCTTTTCTTTCGCCATGTTATTCTATCAAAAATAGATGATAAATGCAATGTTTTATTGATAAATGATTATATTTTTTTATTTTTGGTAATGCTTATTATGGTGAGAATATGAGTAAATATTATACACGCAGTGACTTGGCTATTGAATCACTGAGCTATGCAACGAAAGATAAAGATTATAAGCATCAAAGAAAAGAAGATGGATTGGTCGCTATTGAAACATTTGATATTTTACAAACAAGTGAGTATTATCCCCATGAGGTTGGAAGATATATCGAAATCAGTTTTCCTGATTATCAGGAGCTTGAGAAGATTTCTTATCATTTTCAAAAGCAACTTTCTTCATTGATTAAAGAAAAAACACAAAAGCTTGATCCTCAGATATTGATTATTGGACTAGGTAATCATACTCTCACAAGTGATGCGATAGGACCACGTACCGTCTTTCAAATTCGTGCAACTCATCATTATCCAATTGAAGAACGCCATCGTCATCAATATTATGATGTGATGTGCATTGCACCAGGAGTGATGGCTCATACAGGTATGGAAACAGCAGATCTTTTATTGGCTCTGGTTCAGGAGTTTCAGCCAGATTTGATTATTGCGATTGATGCATTATGTGCGCAAAGTTATGAAAAAATATGTCGTGTCATTCAGATGAATACAGTCGGTATTTATCCTGGTAGTGGTATAGGCAATCATCGAAAAAGTATCAGTGAATTGACAATGGGAGTTCCTGTTCTTGCTATTGGCGTACCAACTGTTATTCATGTTTCTAGTTTGGTGAGTGATGTTTATAATTTATTGGAGGGTTATTTTAAGGAGTCACTTGATCCTTCTTCGGCATTGAAGGTAGGAAAACGTAAACGTTATGAAGGAAAATTAAATGAGGTTCAAAGACGCTTGATTTTAGGAGAAATAGGTCAGTTAAGTGAACAGAAAAGAATACAATTATTAAATGAGGTTTTAAATCCTATTGAAAGTCAGTTTGTTATGAGTGATAAGCAGATAGATTTTGATATTGAAATGTTATCAAAGCTGTTATCATCGAGTATAAATAGTTTAACTTATTAAGAAATTCATTTGTGAATTTCTTTTTTAGTACTAAAACTGGCTTTTTTTGCATATATTTCATTGTATAGTTATAGGGGGAAGGTTCAATGAATAAAAATTTTAAAATTATATTGAAGATTGTGGTGGTCATTGTTATTTTATTTAATCTTCCTTTTCAAAATATTTATAGTGAAAGTGTTGAAAATGTTGTTTCTACGTTATCTACTGATCGTGTAAAGCAGCAATCTAATGGAAAATCTATCTATATCTATAACACCCATCAGGGTGAAGAATATGCCACCAAATCAGTCAAGGAAGGAAGTCGTTATTTGATGCAATTGTTGGAAAATAAGGGATATGAAGTGGATTATGAAACAACGGATTTTGAATTGTATAAGACAAAAAATCATATTGATTATGCGAAATCTTATACTGTTTCTCAAAAGTATTTATCACAGGCTGTTGAAAAACATGGGGAATATGATTTGGTGATTGATTTTCATAGGGATTCCATTAAAAAGAGTTTATCGACTATCAGTGTTGATTCTAAAAATTATGCAAAACTTATGTTTGTTGTGGGGAAGGGTAGTCGTAATTATAGTGCTGTGAATGAACGCTGTGAAAAGTTATCAGATATGTTAAATCAGAAAATTCCTAAAATTTGTCGAGGCGTTTATGTCAAACAGAGTCATTATAATCAAGGTGTGACAGATAATATGATGCTTATTGAAGTGGGAGCGAATCAAAACACATATGAAGAAGTTCAAAACTCATTAAATATTTTAGCTTTGGTATTAGATGAATATTTGAGTGCATGAAGCAATTTTGGATTGATCTATGCTTTGTTTTGCTTCTGATATGTGTTGTTAGTCTTTTCTTTGGTCAGAATCAAGTTTCTGAAACTTTATTTGAAAGACAGATTAATCAGTTTGAAGAAGATATTTCTTCACAAAAAGAAGTTCAATCTGCAATCACATTGCAGGACACCTCTGATAATCAGGTTGGAACTTTTATGAAGAGTGTCAGTCAGTTTTGTATTACCATTATAGAATTTATTGCGAAAATATTTTCTGATTTTGTGAGTTTGTTTATATAGTTAAAAACGTCGATAGAGTCTTAAAAACTTTATCGACGCATTTTTATTCAAAAATACTGTTTCCAACAAATTCAGCAAGAATGGAAACTTGTGGCACATCGACTTTGGCACTGACGAAATAATCAAGAAGCTTATTCAAACGATTGGCTTCAGTAAATTCTTTTTCATCAGGATGAATTTGTGATAATAATGCTTGTGCTATTGGTTTTAAAACAGATAATTCATAGACCATGGATGTATTAAAAATATAGTTGGCTTCTTCCTGATAAGGATAGATATACTGATCTTCACCAGCTTTGACATTTTTCCAGCGATGAATCGTTTCTTTAGCATCTAAGTTACGAAATTGATAATCACGGACAATGCGTCGTATCAGACGATAATCAGAGGTAGGAATACGATTATGATTGTCATAATTGAGATGTGTTAAAGCATTGATATAGATTTTAATTTTAGCTTCTTTAGGAATATAGAATGATGTACGAGGATTTAAACCATGAATGCCTTCAATAATCAAGATATGATCGTCTCCTAAAAGAGTTGGTTGTGTATCATAGCTTCTTTGACCAGTTTTAAAGTTATAATGTGGTAAACAGACCGATTCATGGTGAATCAGCTGTAACATTGTTTCATTGAAGAGTTTTAAATCTACGGCTTCGATGTTTTCGAAATCGTAGCTTCCATCAGGTAATTTTGGTGTATCAATACGATTAAGATAAAAGTCATCCATAGAAATTGTGATAGGTTTCATACCTAAGATTTGAAGATGAATAGCAAGACGTTTTGAAAATGTTGTTTTTCCGGCTGAACTAGGACCAGAAACGAGAATCATTTTAACATGGTCTTTTTGTTGGACAATTTGACTAGCTAATTCAGCTAATTTCTTTTCAATCATCGCTTCAGACATCAACATCAGTTCTTTGATTTGACCATTGACAATTTTTTCATTGAGCTTTGCGACAGTAGGGACACCAATCAATTCACCCCATTCTTCATATTCTTTCATAGTTTGAAAGAGTTTGAAATGTTGAAAAATGACATCTTCCTGTCCTAATCTAATACCGGGCGCAAAAAACTGTAAAGAGATATGTTTGAGATAGGAAGTATCTGGAAGCATAAATCCATAGAAGTAATCATAAATTCCTTCCATTTGATAAATACTACATTCTTCTTTTTCACGATAACGTAATAAGTCAGCTTTATCTTCAAGATGATGTTGTTGAAAAAAGTTTATTGCTTGACTTTTAGATAGCTGATGACGTGTAATGATGCATTTGGCTTGTACCAGCTCTTCCATACGCTGTTTAATTTGAGAGGTATCCTGAGGTGTTAGATAATCATCTTTTTGGATAGTACAGTATAGTCCTTCCTGAAAAGCAAATTCCACACGAATACGTGCATCAGGAAACAGCTGCTTTGTCGCAACAATAAACAGAAAAGTTAACGTACGTTCATAGATTTGTTTGCCAATCATGCTATTGGCTTTTATCCACTCTATGGAGACATCGTCATGAATTTCATGATGAAGTTCATAGAGTTTCCCATTGATAATAGCTGCATAAATGTCCTGGTCTGGAAAATATGTTTGAGCAATTTTTTCTAGAGTAGTTGGTTTTTGGATATCAATGATATCTTTATTAATTGTAATTTTCATATGACCACATCCTTATATATATTATATAGTTTTTGATATAAAAAGAAAAAGGTAAGTTATTTCATTGAAAAATATTGAATATATGATTTATATTGAATAATGAGACAGATAGGTATAAAATGCTAAATGAAATATTTGGAATGAGTTTCATGAATTTACTCTTTATAATCATATAAAATTCGATTATAATAGGGAACTATAAGGGGAGTTTTTATGTATAACAAAAGAATAAAAAGAATTATAGATTTGATATTAAGTTTGATTATATTTATTGTTTTATTACCTATTTTTTTAATCATTATGCTTATTATTAAGATAGATTCTAAGGGACCGGTATTTTTTAAACAAAAGAGAGTGGGGAAAGGAAAATCTTATTTTGAAATACTCAAGTTTAGAACAATGTATATTGATACACCAAAAGATATGCCTACTCATCTCTTAGAAAATCCAGAAGCATTTATTACGAAAGTAGGAAAGTTTTTAAGAAAAACAAGTTTAGATGAGTTACCTCAATTGATCAATATTATTAAAGGTGATATGTCTTTTATTGGCCCTAGACCAGCTTTATGGAATCAATATGATCTTATTGAGGAAAGAGATAAATATCATGCGAATGATATTCGTCCAGGAATGAGTGGCTGGGCTCAAATCAATGGTAGAGATGAGCTTGAGATTCCTGTAAAAGCAAAGCTTGATGGTTACTATTGTGAACATTTAAGTTTTCTATTTGATGTGAGATGTTTCTTTGGAACTTTTATTTCTGTCTTACATCAAGATGGTGTTGTAGAAGGTGGAACAGGAAGTATGGGTGATTAGATGAAAAAGATTTTAATTATAACTAATCATTCATATATGCTTTATCAATTTAGAAAAGAATTAATTCAAAGATTACTGAAAGAACATGAGGTTGTTCTTGTGATGCCTTTTGTTGGACATGTTGAGGATTTTAAACAGATGGGGTGTCGTTGTATTTCTATGGATGTTGATCGTAGAGGTATGAACCCAATAACGGATTTAAAGTTGTATAAAGCATATTATGCAATTTTAAAAAAAGAACATCCTAATTTAGTGATTACATATTCTATAAAGCCAAATATATATGGAGGAATGGCTTGTCAGAAATTGAAGATTCCCTATTGTGTGAATGTACAAGGGTTAGGGACAGCCTTTGAAAATAAAAAATTAGCTTGGTTTGTTTCTATGCTTTATCGATATGCATTAAAAAGAGCTAAAGTTGTTTTTTTTGAAAATCATGGAAATGCAAATGTCTTTTTAAAAAGAAAGATTATTCATGAAGATAAGATATGTGTTTTAAATGGAGCTGGTGTCAATTTAGAACAATATACTTATCAGGAATATCCAAAAGATTTATCTATACATTTTATATTTATAGGAAGAATTATGAAGGAAAAAGGTATTGATGAAATTTTGGAAACAGCTAGAAAAATGAAAGAAAAATATCAAAATAAAGTTGTTTTTGATTTGGTTGGATTCTTTGAAGATGAGTATAAAGATATTGTTGAACAAATGAATAAAGAAGGAATTATAGTGTATCATGGTTTTCAACAAGATGTGAAACCCTTTTTAAAAGAAGCTCATTGTTTGTTGTTGCCATCTTATCATGAAGGAATGGCAAATACGATTTTAGAAGCTTCGTCAATGGGAAGACCAGTAATTGTATCAAATATACCAGGATGTCAAGAAGGTGTGATTGATCAAGAAAGTGGTTATCTTGTGAAAGTTAAAGATAGTCAAGATTTATATGAAAAAGTAGAAAAATTTTATTGCTTGTCATATGAAAAGAAAAGACAAATGGGAATGAGTGCTAGGAAGTTAATGGAAGAAAAATTTGATAAGAAAAAAGTTGTAGAAATCACCTATAAGGAGCTGATGTCATGAGTCAATTGATTATTATATTAGCCATTGTGACAGGATTGTCGTATATGTCTCAAAGATATTCTATGAATACTGGAAAAAAAGGATGGGATATTTATTTAATTATATTATTGATTTTTTTAATTCTTTTTGCAGGATTGAGAACAAGTTATAATGATACTTTGAATTATTCAGTTGGCTTTCAGAATTCCGAAACAATATCAGCCTTTTTATCAAATAGAGAAAACTTAGAACTTCTCAATAATCCATTGTTTTATGGATTCCAAGCTCTAGTCAAAACATTTACAAATAATGTTAATGTGTTTTTTATGATTTGTGCTATTATTGTTAATGTTTTAAATGTTCGTTTTATCAAAAAACATGTTGATATTCAAGATTTTGCATTTTGTATGTTTCTCTATGTTTCTCTTGGAACATTGATGTTATCTATTGCAGCACAAAAACAGACATTAGCTATGTCTTTATTAACCTTGGCTATTTCAGCATTAATAGATAAAAGATATGTGAAATATTATATTATTGTTTTTTTAGCAGGATTAATACATTCTTATGCATGGTTATTTTTATTTTTACCATTACTACTAACAAAACCATGGAGTATAAGAACTTTTATTTTATTAGGTGTGACTATATTTGTTATGAATACTTTTCAAAGTACGATTTCCACATTTGTAGAAGTGGCAGATCAAGCTGGGAAAAATATTCCCATGGAAGAAGTCTTTGATGGAAATAGAATGAATATCTTTAGGGTTGCTGTTTATTCTGTTGTTCCTATAACGGCTTTACTATTCAAACAAAAGATTAATCAAGATATCGATAGACAGTATAGTCTATTTATACAAATGAATATCGTTTGTCTTTTGTTTATGATGATGGGGATGATGGATGGAGCAAATATGTTTGGTAGAGCAGGGAATTATTTTGAAATTGGGATGATTTGTTCATTACCTTGGATAGTGAGGCAATTGTTCACGAAACAATCAGTCACTATTGTTTTAACAACAGCAGTTTTATGTTTTAGTTGCTTCTACCTCTATGATAACAATGGTTTTGAATATAACTATTCTAGAAAAGGAATTGTGCAATTTATAGGAGAGATTATATGAAACAAGAACCAGTTAGAATTTTACATGTCGTTACTTATATGGGACGTGGTGGATTAGAAACGATGGTGATGAATTACTATCGTCATATTGACAGAAGTAAAGTTCAATTTGATTTTTTAGTTCATAGAGACTTTGAAGCTGATTATGATCAAGAAATTTTATCTTTAGGTGGTCGAATATATCACTTACCTAGATTAAATCCTTTCAGTATTCATTATTATAAAGAGCTTAATCTATTTTTTAAAAACCATCCTGAATATCGAGTTGTTCATGTTCATCAGGATTGTATGAGTTCTATTGCGTTAAAAGCTGCATATAGAAGCCATGTACCAGTTAGAATAGCTCATAGTCATAATGCTAATCAAGATAAAAATATCAAATATCTTATTAAAAGATATTTTATGAGAAGTATTCCTCAATATGCTACACATCTTTTTGCTTGTGGAGAAGAAGCGGGTAATTGGATGTTTAATGGTAAAAAATTTATTGTATTAAATAATGCTATTGATACAAAAAAATTTGCTTATGATATAGATAAAAGAAATTTAATAAGAGATAAGTTAGGTATAACAGATGATTTAATTATTGGGCATGTTGGTAGGTTTCATAGACAAAAAAATCATGATTTTTTAATAGATATTTTTAATGAAGTACATAAAATAGTCAATAATACTAAATTATTATTGATAGGTACAGGTGATTTAGAAGGTGGAATAAGAAAAAAAGTGAATGAATTGAATCTTACTAATGATGTGATTTTTTTAGGTAATAGAAATGATGTTAATGATTTAATGCAAGCAATGGATATTTTTGTATTTCCATCACATTATGAAGGATTGCCTGTAACTCTTGTTGAAGCCCAGGCTTCTGGTTTACCAATTATAAAATCAAATTATGTTTCAGATCAATGTATTATGACTCCAAATGTATATACATTATCTTTAAATAATACTTCAAAAGAATGGGCAAATCAGATTGTAGAGATGATGGAAAAGTATAAAAGAACTGATACTTCTCATTATATTATTGAAAATAAGTACGATGTATCAGCTAATGCAAACTGGTTAGCAAAATTTTATATGGGAGAGGTTGAAAAAATATGGAATCTAGACCAAGAATAACAGTTTTCACACCTGCATATAATCGTGCACATACACTACCTAGAACATATGAGAGTTTAAAGAAGCAGAGCAATAAAAACTTTATTTGGTTAATCATAGATGATGGTTCTACTGATAATACAAAAGAATTAGTGGAACAATGGATTCATGAAAATAATGAGTTTGAAATACAGTATATATATAAAGAAAATGGTGGAATGCATACGGCACATAATGTTGCTTATGAACATATATATACAGAATTAAATGTATGTATTGATTCTGATGATTGTTTGGCAGATGAAGCCATCGAGAAGATATTAACATTTTGGGATTGTCATAATCATGAAAATTATGCTGGAATTATTGGTTTAGATAGTAATTTGAATGGAAATATTATCGGAAAGGATTTTGGAAATTTAAAAGAAACGACATTATCAGGATACTATAATTCAGGTGGAAAAGGTGACAAAAAACTAGTATATAGAACAGATATTATTAAAAAGTATCCACAATATCCTGTGTTTGAAGGAGAAAAGTACGTAGGTCTTAATTATAAATATATTCTTATAGATCAGGATTATAAATTACTAGTTTTGAATGAAGTGCTATGTAATGTTGAATATCAAGAGGATGGTTCATCATGTTCAATGTGGAAGCAATATTACAATAACCCTCAAGGATTTGCTTTTTTAAGAAAATTCTATATGCAATATAATACATCCTTTAAAAGAAACATAATGGATGCTATTCATTATGTTTCAAGTAGTAAACTTGCAGGTAATAGACATTATATTCAAGAATCACCAAAGAAGTTATTGACTGTGTTAGCGATACCCTTTGGTAATATTTTGAAAAGAGTAATAAAAAAGAAAGTGAGGAAAAACTAATGGATGATAAGGTTAGTATTATAATGCCAGTCTATAATATTGAAAAAATAAAAAAGAAATTTATTAAAGCTGTTAATTCAGTATTAAAATCCACTTATAAGAATATTGAACTTTTACTAATTAATGATGGATCAACAGATAAAAGTTTAGATATTTTGCATAAATTAAAAAAAGAACACTCATGTATTATAATCTATTCAAAAAAAATGAAGGGGTCGAATCAGCTCGTAGATATGGATTAAAGAAATGTAAAGGGAAATATATTCTTCATATGGATCAGGATGATTATATCAAAAAAAATACAATAGAAATTTTTGTGAATAGAATTGTTAATGATAATTCTGATATTGTTGTGGGCAATGCTTCTAGATTTATTATTTTTCCTCTTTTTAATAAAAAAATTGTTGCCCATAGTTTGAGCCAGAATAAAGTTATCCACCATGATGAATTTATGAAAGAAAATTATAAGTATTTTTTTGGAATAAATGATTTTCCTGTCAATATTTGGAATAAATTGTATAGAAAATCATTTCTTGACAGTATACCTACTCCACCTTGTACAGGTTTGATTAATGAAGATTTAAATTATAATCTTAACATATTTCCACTTGCTAATAAGATTAGTTTAGTGAAAGAAGTTACATACTATTACAGATGGGGAGGATATACAAATCGCTATGATTCTTCAATATATGAAACAGGTATAAGTTGTTTTTTAATTAAAATAGATAAAATAAATCAATATAAATTAGATGATTTAAAAAATATTTACAGCCATAGAATTTATTAATTATATGAATAGTTATTTATATAGTGAAATGACTTATAAAAATCTTACTAAAAATAATTATTATGTAGTATTCAAGAAAATAATTGATTCTCCTCAGTTCAAAGATGCAAAATCTCTTTTGAAGTATAATACAAATTACCATAATAATCTGTTTGATTCTTTGATAAGTGAAAATTATGAAGAAAATTTTAAATTAATGAAAGAATTAAAAAGTAGAAACAAATTAAAGCTATTTATTAAAATAATTTTAACAAAATATATGGGATGGTTAATATGATTTTAAGAATTATTCTGGCTTTTAATACAGAAAATGATAACTCTTTTTAAATTAGCCATATAAAAATAGTGAAAATTAATGAATTTATTGATTATTTTAGATAAATTGATTTATATGAAAAAATATTTAATGTTAGAACAGAATAAATTATTTTGAATTTTTTAGAAAGAAATGGTGAAATATGAAAAGGGTACTTATTTTATCTCATGCATTAGAGATAGGTGGAGCAGAAAGAGCACTTATAGGATTATTGAATAGTTTTGATTATTCTCAATATCAAGTAGATTTATTCTTATGTAGACAAGAAGGAGAGTTATATTCATATATTCCTAAAGAAGTTAATATCATACCTATGAATCAAGCAAGATACTTAGCTGTACCTATGATTAATCTTCTCAAAGTGCAACAATGGAAAATGTTATACGGTAGATTAAAAGCTAAATGGTTGGCTAGAAAAGCAGTAAAAAAACAACAATTAAAACCTGAAAATCAAGTTGAATTAACTTATAGTCATAAGTATACATATAAATATTTAGATTTTATAAATCCTGATGTTGAATATGATTTTGCTATTAGTTTTTTAACTCCACATTATATATGTATGAATAAATGTAGAGCTAAAAAGAAAATGGCATGGATACATACTGATTATTCAACTATTGATGTAGATGTTGAAGCTGAACTTAATATGTGGAAAGTATATGATTATATTGCATCAATTTCAGATAAATGTACAGAAGCTTTTTTATCAAAGCTACCTTCATTAGAAAATAAGATTATAAGAATAGATAATATCATTACAAAAGATATGATTATTAATCAATCTTGTGAATTCATTCCTGATGATATGAAAAGACAAAGTAATGAGTATATTTTCTGTTCTATCGGTAGATTTTCTTATGCTAAAAATTTTGATAATGTTCCTAACATTTGTAGAAAAATCTTAAATAAGGGAATAAAAGTTAAATGGTATCTTATAGGTTTTGGTGGAGATGAAGAATTAATTAGAAATAAAATAAAAGAAGAATATATGGAAAACTATGTGTTTGTTTTAGGGAAAAAAACAAATCCATATCCATATATTAAAGCTTGTGATTTCTATGTTCAGCCATCACGTTATGAAGGTAAAGCAGTTACTGTAAAAGAGGCACAGATATTATGCAAACCTATTATCATTACTGATTTTCCTACGGCTAAAAGTCAATTAAAAGATGGTTATGATGGGATTATAGTTCCAATGGATAATGAAAGTTGTGCTCAAGGTATTGTTAATTTTATTAATAATAATGAATTACAAAAAAAGATTATTGATAATCTAGAACAAAATGATTATAGTAATGCTGATGAGGTTAAGAAAATATATAAATTGATGGGGGATTGACATGATACCTAAAATTATTCATTATTGCTGGTTTGGAAAAGGTGAAAAACCTTCTAAAATTAAAGAATGTATTGATTCATGGAAAAAAGTTTTAGATGGTTATGAAATTATTGAATGGAATGAAGATAATTTTAATGTCAATGAATTAGAATATACAAAAGAAGCATATAAGGCAAAGAAATATGCATTTGTTAGTGATGTAGCTCGTGTTAAGGCTTTATATGAATATGGTGGTATATATTTAGATACTGATGTGATGGTATATAAAACGTTTGATCAAGTGCTAGATCATCAATGTGTTTTGGGGTTTGAACAAGATAATTATATTGCAACGAGTTTTATGGCATGTATTCCTTGTTATTCATTGATGAAAGAGTTTTATAATTTATATAGCTATTTATCTTTTTATGATGATAAGGGAAATATGATTCCAGGTACAAATGTAAGTAAACTTACAAATATGCTATTAGAAAAAGGATTGGTAAGAAACAATAAGTTTCAAGTATTAGATGATGATATAGCTATATATCCACAGGAATATTTTTCACCTTATGATTATGGATATTGTTTCCATAATAATAGTGAAAATACAATTTGTGAACATTTGTTTTTGGTATCATGGTTACCAAAAACAACGTTAATAACAAGACAAATAAAGAAAGTATTAGTAATATTTATTGGGAAAAATGGAATAAAAAAGATGAGGAAATTAATATGCCGAAAGTAAGTATAATTGTACCCATTTACAATGTAGAAAAGTATTTAGATAGATGTGTAACAAGTTTAGTTAATCAAACATTAAAAGATATAGAAATTATTCTTGTAGATGATGGATCACCTGATGCGTGTCCTCGAATATGTGATCAATGGGCAAAAAAAGATCAAAGAATAAAAGTTGTACATAAAGAAAATGGTGGATTAAGTAGTGCAAGAAATGCAGGTTTAAGGATAGCACAAGGTGATTATATAGGATTTGTAGATTCTGATGATGATGTCGAGTTAGATATGTATGAAAGAATGTATGCTCAAGCAAAAAAATATAATGTTGATTTTGTTATGTGTGATTATCAAAGAATTGTCAATGATGAAGAACGATATATAAAAACATTAGATATTGAAGAGGGATATTATTCTAAAGAAAAAATCATTCACGATATTTATCATCAATTAATCATGAGATCTTCTATTGAATATGGACCTTTATTATCAGTATGGCATTGTTTATATCGAAAAAGTTTTCTTCGTATTCATCACTTAGAATTTGATGAGGAAGTCAGATGGTCGGAAGATAATATTTTTAGTGCTTTTGTTGGATATTATGCTCAGAGTTTTTATTATATGAAAAATGAAGCACTATATCATTACTATCAAAATGATGGCTCAATAACTACAAGTTATAGAAAAGGTTCCTGGAATGTTTATAAAACTATGAATATTCATTTACATCAATTTTTTGATTCTATTATTGATTATGACTTTTCTCAACAATTAAATTATCATCTTATTTATTATGCATGTAATTGTTTAAATCAAACTGGATTAATGAATGAATTTAAGAAAACAAAAAAAGAAATATCTGCATTATTATCAGACAATGAATTAAATAGAACACTTCATACTGTTAAAGATCTTTCGGTTAATTATAAGTTAAGGTTTCAAATATGGTTAATGAAGCATAAAATGAGTCTATTATTATCTATACTTGTAAGAAGGAGATGTTAGTCATGCCATTAGTTTCCATAATTATGCCTGTTTACAATAAAGAGAAATATATAAAAAAATCAATACAATCAATACTCAATCAAACTTTTACAGATTTTGAATTAATTATTGTTAATGATGGGTCGACAGATCATTCATTAGAAATTTGTGAATCATTTCATGATTCACGAATAACTATTATTTCTGTTATTAATGGTGGTGTTTCTAAGGCTAGAAATATAGGATTAGATAATGCAAAAGGAGAATATATCACTTTTATTGATTCTGATGATTATGTTGATTATCTTTATTTAGAAAAGTTATATGTTAAAGATGAAGATATGATTATAGGTGGTCTTACAAAAGTCAATACACAATATCAGAAAATAGAAACTCTTTTACCACAATTATCTGGTAGTGTATTTATAAAAGATTTAGCTCATACTTTTTATCAAGAACAAATAGATACAGGTATTTATGGATTTATTGCATCTAAGATTGTTAGAAGAAAAATTATTGAAGATAATCATATACGCTTTGACACAAAAATTAAGTTGGCGGAAGATTATGATTTCTTTTTAAAAATATATTCTCAAATCGATAGTTTGTTTTTTACAAGTGAGTGTTTATATTATTATGTCCAAGAAACAAATAATTCTGCAATATCTATGGAAGATGATCAGATTGATTTTATTGAACAAATAAAATTACAAGAAAAGACTAAGAATTTTCTTGTTTCAAATGATGCGTTTAAAGAAAAAGAAAAGGATCTATATTTACATAGAATTAATGGATATGTATATACTATTTTAATTCAAGACAAATATAGGCATTATATAGATTTTAAAAAAATATTTGATATATTAAAAAAAAGTGTCCATGTTGTTGATAGAAAAGAAAAGGGACTAATGAAAATATGTTTATGGTTATATCAAAGATATATGATTGTGCCATGTTATATATTGATAAGTTTTAAAAGAATGATAAGGAGGATCGTGTAATATGAAATCTGTTATATATGCACATGGTGGAAGTCAAAATCATGGGTGTGAAGCAATTGTACGTTCTACATTAAAACTGTTAAACCAACAAGAAAAACCGATATTATTATCAAATAATATGAGTGAAGATCAATTTTATGGTCTAGATAAAATTGTTCATATACAACAAGCCATTCATGATATTAATAAGAAGTCTTTTGATTTTTTTAAAGCATATGTTAATCAAAAAATAACTGGTAAGTATTATCAGATGGATTCATTATTATATAAAAGATCGATAGATTTCTTGGAACACAGAGATGTTGCTTTCTTTGTTGGTGGTGATAATTATTGCTATTCTAATGTTAAGAATTATCGTTATATCAATAATTATATGCAAAAAAAAGTCAATAAAATGGTTTTATGGGGAGCATCAGTAGAACCTAGTCTCTTAGAGGATAAAGAAATAGCTGGAGATTTATCTCGCTTTGATCAGATATTTGCAAGAGAAAGTATTTCTTATAATGCTTTAAAGAAAATCAATAAAAATACTTATTTATATCCTGATCCAGCATTTTATTTAGATATTGAAAAAATAGAATTACCAAAAGATTTTGAAATTCGTAATACAATAGGGATCAATATAAGTCCTATGATCATTGAACATGAAAGTCATACAGGTCAAGCTTTTAAAAATTATGAATATTTAATTCAATATTTATTAAATAATACTTCATATAAAATTGCATTAATTCCCCATGTTGTATGGGAAAGTAATGATGATAGAAAACCATTGCAATTATTATTTAATAAGTATAAAGATTCAAAAAGAGTTATACTTGTAGATGATCATAATTGTATGCAACAAAAATATATTATAAGCCAATGTAGATTTTTTGTGGGAGCAAGAACACATTCAACAATAGCAGCTTATTCTACATGTGTACCAACATTAGTCGTTGGTTATTCTGTAAAAGCTAGAGGAATAGCTAGAGATCTATTTGGAGATGAAAATAACTATATTATTCCTGTGCAAGAATTAAAGCAAGAAGATGACTTATTAAAGAAATTTCAATGGGTTATGGAACATGAAGAAGATATAACACAACAACTTCAAATAAAGAAAAAAGAATATGCGAATATTCAAAAAGAATATGCGAGGGAGTTGTATATAAATGACTAATGAATTAATTACTGTTATTATTCCTTGTTATAATGTAGAAAAATATTTGTCTGAGTGTATTGATTCTATCTTAAATCAAACTTATCCTTGTTTAGAAATTTTGCTTATAAATGATGGTTCAACAGATAGCACAGGTGATATCTGTGATAGATACAAACAAAAAGATAGTCGTATTCGAGTTATCCATCAATCAAATAAAGGTATTGCCACAACAAGAAATATAGGGGTAAAGAAAGCTACAGGAAAGTATATTTTTTGGATAGATAGTGATGATTATGTTTGTTCCTATATTATTGAAAAACTTTATAAATTATTAATTGATTATTCAGCTGATATGTCAATATGTAATTATATTGAAGGATCTTGTAGAAATTATAATTTTCAAAAAAAAGATTCAATTATCGAATGTTTTGAGACAAGACAAGGATTAAATTATATTTATAAAAATAATCATTATTCTTTTATTATGGCAGCTTCATGGGCAAAATTAATAAAAAAATCATGTTATGATTCTTTAAGGTACCCCGATGGTAAAATTTTTGAAGATATATATATAAGTCATCACTTAATTCATAATTGTCAACGAATTGTTTATACAGATGAAATTATGTATTATTATTATAAGTGGCCAGAAAGTATTTTAGGCAAAAAAATATATAAAGCTAAATTAGATTATTTAGGTGCTTTTGAAGAAAGAATACACTTTTTTGAATCATTGGGTTATGATGAACTTAAAGAGAAAGCAAGAATACAGTATTTACATGCGTTAATATGGGAATTTTCGAGAGCTAAAGATATTTTACATGACTCTGAAATGGTAAAGACTATTGTGAAACAGTATCGAAAATATTATACTTTGGGTACTATGAATCAAGAAATAAAGAATGAGACGAGAGGATATATGTTTACTTTTTATGTTTCACCTTATTTAAGAGATTTTATAGATAAAGTAAAATGTAAATTAAGTAGGAAAGGAAATTAGTATGAAAGCTCCTTTAGTTAGTATTATTACACCTTGTTTTAATGGTGAAAATTATCTTGATAGATATTTTGAATCTATATTAAATCAAACATATCCAAATATTGAATTGATATTTGTTAATGATGGCTCAACAGATAAAACAGAAGAAATTGCATTATCTTATCAACAGAAACTTGAAGATAGAAATATAAAATTTATATATATATATCAGAAAAATGCAGGGCAAGCTGCTGCTTTAAATAAAGGATTAAAAATATTTAAAGGTGATTATTTAACCTGGCCTGATTCTGACGATACTATGACACCGGATTGTATAGAAAAAAAAGTTGAATTTTTAGAAAAAAATAAAAATTATGATATGGTAAGATCTAATGGTATATATTATGATGAAAAAACGCATGAAAAAAGAAAGATAAGCAATAAAAAGAATAATAAAAATGAAAAAATATTTGAAGATTTATTAGTTTTAAATACATATGGTTGTTGTGGATGCTATATGATAACAAGAAGAGGTTTCTTGAATTCTTTTCCTAATAAGAGAATTTATGATTCACGTTGTGGACAAAATTGGCAAATATTATTACCTGTGGCTAGTCGTAGTCTTTGTGGTTACATTGATGAGGATTTGTATACTGTCTTTTTAACAAGAAATAGTCATTCTAGGAAACAAAGAAGTTTGCAAAAAGAAATTGATAGGTACACTAGTTTTTTAGATATATTATTACATTCCATAAATGAAAGTGATTGTAATAAACGTTATTTTAGAAAGAAAGCATATACGTTTTGTTATAGAAACCAATTTTATTATTCTATAGCTTTACAAGATAAAATATTAATTAAAAAATATTTTAAACTCATTTGTAGAAAAAGTAAGCCTCATTTAAAGGAAATTGTTTTATATATTAAACATTATTATTTGAAAGGAAGTTAAGACTATGATTTTTGATGTAATATATAAATTGTATTTTGTGTTAAAAAGGTTAATGAGAAATGAAAAATTTAATAAAAATAAATTAATTAAATTTATTATTAACATAATTCAAGATATATTCAATTCAAAATTACCATTATATTATAAAAAAAATCAAGATAAGATATTTCTTAAAAGAAAAAATAGTAATGTAAAAATTATAGCATCACTAACAACATATCCTAAAAGAATTAATACAGTATGGATTACTATAAATTCAATTATTAATCAATCTTTACAACCAGATAGTATAATATTATGGTTAGCAGAAGAACAGTTTCCAAACAAGTATGAAGATTTACCATCTAGTTTATTACAATTACAAAGTAAAGGGTTGCAAATTAGATTTTGTGAAGACTTAAAAAGTCATAAAAAATACTATTATACTTTGCAAGAATATTCAAATGATTTAGTTGTTTTATTTGATGATGATATGTTTTATCCAAAAGATACTATAAAAAAATTATATAAGTTGTATCAAGATAACTCTCATGATGTATGTACGATTACTACACAATTAATTACACCCAGTATATATACTAACCCATCAAAATGGCAAAATCCTAGTATTAATCAAAAAATTAAACATTGCAGTAAAGTGCAAATGTTTTCAGGAAGTGGTACTTTATTAAAAGCAAATATGCTAGATAAAACTGTTTTTGATAAAGAAGCTATTAAAAATATATGCCCTTATGCTGATGATCTATGGTTGACATTTATGGCCCGAAAAAAAGGAACTAAAATAACATCTGTATCAAAGTGGCGCCCGTTTCCTATAGCGATATATGGTACAAGTGAAGAAAGCCTATGGTATGTAAACTCTGAACAAGGAAAAAATGATGAACAATGGGAAAATCTAATGAAAGAATATCCTAAAGTTTTTGAAAGGTTGGAGAGAGAATATGATGGATAAAATTTGTTTTTTTAAAAAAATTCAAATATTTCAATATATTTATTTGAACTATTTTTCGAAGAATGTTATTAGACATGGGAAAGGTAAAATAATTCCTTTTAAAAATGCTATCTTGGACTTTGAGGTAAATAGTAAAATAATTTTATATGATAATAACTTAGAAATCGGAACAAATAAATTAAAGCATTCAAAGGCTGAAACATATGTTCGTTTAAGAAAAAAAGCTATTTGGGAAGCAAAGGGAGGCGCAGATATTTCATACGGCTCTACTATAGAAATTTTATATCATGCAAAATTCATTACTGACTTTTTTACTATGAATAGTTTTAGTGTTATAGTTTGTGCTAAATCTATTAAATTAGGAAAAGATGTTATGATAGGAAGAAATGTGACTATTTATGATAGTGATTTTCATAAAATACAAAAAGATACCTCAACTGAAAGTACATGTCAAGAAATAATAATAGGAAATCATGTTTGGATAGCTAGTAATGTTACTGTATTAAAAGGGGTAACAGTTTCTGATGGAAGTATTTTAGGCAATTGTTCTTTGATTAATAAGAATATAGATGTTAATCAGCTAGTTACAAGTAATATTACGCAAGTAGTTAGAGGAGAAAATGTATCTTGGAATAGATAGATATCAATCGAATATTTGAAAGTAATTTAATAACAAGGTGGGGATTATTATAATGAAAAAAATAATAAGAAAAATATTATGTTTTTTAGGTATAAAAAAAAGTCAAAATATTTCTTATGTTGATCAATGTCGACAAAGAGGAGTTAAAATAGGAGAAAATGTAGATTTAGTTAATGCAGAAATAGATTATTGTTTTGGGCATTTAATTACAATAGGAAATAATGTTACTATCACTAATTCAGTTATACTAGCACATGATGCAAGTACTAAAAAGGAGTTAGGATATAGTAAGGTAGGATGTGTAGATATTGGTGATAATGTTTTTATAGGATATGGATGTATTGTTCTACCTAATGTGAGTATTGGAAATAGGGTCATTATTGGAGCAGGAACAGTTGTTTCTAAAGATGTTCCAGATAATGTTGTTATTGTTGGAAATCCATATAAAATAGTATGTACATATGATGAATATATGGAAAAAAATAAGGAAAACATGAAAGAAAAAGCAATTTCTAATATTTTATTCATGAATAAATCAGAGGAAGAATGGGAAGATTTTTCGAAAGAAGTAAAGCAAAAAAAAGGTGGCTTTGATTTATAGGCACAAATAGATTATTATAATGATTATTGATTTTGTTTTAATATTGGAATTAATAAAATTTTGTAATTTATAATTTATTGGTATTTATGTAAATCAAAAAGAATTATCAATGTTTATTAATACTATAATTGTTATACCTGACAAAGAATTTTTATTTAATCTAAATTAAAAAGTATCATAGGATAACTATCTTTTAATATAGGATATGATGAATCTTTTATGATATGGGAATGGCTGTGAACATTTAATAAATTTTAAGCAATATATAAGAATGTTTCAGATATATGTATTTATTTTATACATTGTATAAATTCTTATTTTTCAGGTTAAGTTTTTTGCAACATAAATAATAAACTTAACTTTTATTAAAGTATTAATCAAATGATTATCTGTAAAAGATTTTTATATGGAGGGAGAATATGAATAATCATTGGACATCTATTATAAAACCAAAAACAAAACTTTTGGATTTGAATTTAAAAGAACTATGGCAATATAAAGATTTAATAATTATGTTTGTAAAAAGAGATTTTAAAACGTTGTATAAACAAACGATATTGGGACCGTTATGGGTTATTATCAATCCTATGTTAACTACATTAATGTTTACGGTGGTTTTTGGAGGAATTGCCAATATATCGACAGATGGAATGCCACAATTCGTTTTTTATATGGCCGGTAATACTGTTTGGTCATATTTTTCAACATGTTTAACAAAAACAGCAAATACTTTTATAAATAATTCAGCGGTGTTTGGAAAGGTTTATTTTCCTAGACTGGTATCACCAATTTCAACAGTGTTATCAGGACTTATAAATTTTTTTGTACAATTTGTTTTGTTTATGTTTTTTGTTATATATTATATGATGAGTGGGGATGCTGTTCGACCAAATATATATATATTATTAACGCCAGTATTATTATTATTAATTGCAATGCTATCGTTAGGGTTTGGAATTATTATATCTTCACTTACGACTAAATATAGAGATCTTTCTATTTTAGTTACTTTTGGTGTCCAGTTATGGATGTATGCTACACCTGTTGTTTACCCTATTTCGCAAATACCATTACATTGGAGAAATCTTATGTTATTGAATCCAATTGCACCAATTATTGAAACTTTTCGATATGCGTTTTTAGGTAGTGGAACAATTCCATGGTTTTATTTAGGTCTAAGTGTTATAACAACTATAGTTGTTTTGTTTATTGGTATTGTTTTATTTAATAAAGTTCAAAAAACATTTATGGATACTATTTAGGAGGATGCATATGGAAAGAAAATTAGCTATAAAAATAGAGAATGTAAAAAAACAATATCGTTTAGGTGCTATAGGTGGCGGAACACTTCAAGGTGATTTACAAAGTTGGTGGGCTAGAGTAAGAGGTAAAGAAGATCCAAATTCAAAAATTGGTCAAAAAACATATTCTGGCAATGAAAGATTTTATGCACTGAATGGAATTAGTTTTGATGTTTATAAAGGTGAACGTTTAGGAATTATAGGAGGAAATGGTGCTGGAAAATCAACAACATTAAAATTGTTGTCAAGAGTAACAGCTCCAACTGAAGGAACAATTTATATTAATGGAAGAATATCAAGTATGTTAGAAGTTGGAACGGGTTTTCATCCTGAACTAACTGGTAGAGAAAATATATATTTAAATGGTGCTATTTTAGGTATGTCTAAAGCAGAAGTTGATAGTAAGATTGAAGATATTATTGATTTTAGTGAATGTCGTCAATTTATCGATACCCCAGTAAAGAGATACTCATCAGGAATGTATGTAAAGCTTGCATTCGCAGTAGCTGCTCATTTAGATTCAGAAATTTTAGTAATGGATGAAGTATTAGCTGTAGGAGATATGAAATTTCAACAAAAATGCTTAGGAAAGATGAGTGATGTTGCTGAAAATGAAGGACGAACTGTATTGTATGTCAGTCATAATATGAATACAATTAGGCAATTATGTGATAGATGTATTGTTCTTGATCATGGAAGAGTAATATTTGATGGTGATGTAGAAGAAGCTATTTCTATCTATATGAATGCTGTTATAGACTTAAAACAAGTTGATATTAACTTGACAGATAAAAGAATGAAACATTTATCTCCTATCATTTTAGCTAAAATGACTCATTTAACTTTACTTAATAAGAAAAATCCAATTTATGAGATGAATGAAAATATATTATTTAAATTGAGAATTAAATCAGAAGAAAATTTATCTAATATATCAGTAAGAATTGAAATTAGAACTTTTGATGAAGTATCAGTTGGAGCGGCTATTATTCAGAATTTTTCTTGCATAAATAAAGAAGAAAAAGATTTTGTTTTTAAATTTAATCCTTATGGATTGATTCCTGGAAAATATTCCGCATTATTAGTATTGTACGAAGTAAATGATATGGGAGTATATAATGATTTAGATGCAATTTTTCCAGCATTTCAATTTGAGATTATAGAAAATCAAAGGTTTTCTGAAATTCATTGGAATATGTCTCATTGGGGAAAAATCAGATTTGAAAATTTAATGCTAATGGGTGAATAAGAGAATATCAATAACTATTCTTTATGGCTAGTTTGGTGAGAACCACAGTCTAAATTAATAAAGAAATATATTAAAAGTTGGAAAAAATTTTTTTCTGATTATCAAAATATTTTGATATTTCCTGTAATGGATATGTTAAAGAAGTATATAAATGTAAGAAATATGCGTTTGTTACAAATTATGGATTATATGTAATGTGTAATATATAGTGGCTTTTATTTAGATACAAATATTAAAGTTGTAAAAAATTTAAATCAATTTTGATCCATGAAGGATTTTCTAATCAGTGTAAAAACAATAACAGATATATCAACTAAAAAAGATTCATTCTTCAAGAAAATTTACAGATTATAGAAGGATTTGCTTTGTATCCAAAATAATATTTTGTTTTTTAGATTATCATACAAGAAGTTTTGTTAAGAGATGATTTAAAAGAATAAGTTTATAATGATTATATCGTTTGTACTTAACAATGGAGGAGCTTTTATTATGTCGTTAGTTAGTATTATTATTCCTGTTTATAATAGGGAAAAATACATAGAAAAACATTACTATCAGTGTTAAAGCAACCAACTTTCGATTATGAAATCATCATTATTAATGATGGTTCAACTGATAAAAGTTTACAAATATGTGAAATGTATTCAAAACAGTATGATTGCATAAAAATTTATTCACAAGAGAATAAGGGTGTTTCAGTTGCAAGAAATCTAGGCATAAAAAAATCATCTGGTAAATATATAATGTTTTTAGATAGTGATGATTATTATGTTGATAATTTTTTCAATAATCAACTTGAAAGTGAATTAAATAATGATTATGACTTATTAGCTTATTCTTCATATGTATCAAATATAAAAAGAAATAGATATGCAGTTGAACAAAGATTCAAAGATATGGTAATAAGTTGTTGTCAATGGGCACCAATTGGACATTTTGGATCATGTATTTATTTAAAAGAAATGCTAATAAAAAATGATATATGGTTTGATGAAGGTGTTCGATATAATGAGGATTTAGCTTTTAAATTTAAAGCATTTCATTGTGCTAAAAAATAAAATTTTTTTCTTCTTTTTGTTATATATAATTCGACACCTGAATCTGCTTTAAAAGTATCTACTTGTCATTATGATTATGTTGATGTATGGTATAGAGCATATGATTGGCTAAAAGATAGACCTTATCAAAAAAATACTCAAGCATCAGTTCAGTATATAAGATTGAAAATGACTTCAAGAATGTTGTTATATGCGAAAACATATATACAAGTAGGACATAATCAAGAAGAATTAATAAAAGAGTTGAAATCAAGAAATGGATTTGATATGTTAATGTCTATCAATGATCAACAAGTTCTTCCATACTTAAAGAAAGATTTATATTTATTTCAAAATGACATGAAAGCATTTATAGCTAAGGCTAGAAAAGAAGGAAATATTATTAAGATAGGTAGAGTTTTATTGCATATTCCTTTAGTAAGGTATTTAAAGGATAAAAAGCAATATAATTTAAATCAAATTTATTAATTGTTCTATTATTCATATATAGTATGAAATTTGTAAGTGAGAAGGGGAATATTTTGATGAAAGAACTAACAAAAGATGAATCAAAAATACTTAAAGGTATAGCAATATTATTTATGATTGGCTTACATTTATACAATACACTTGATTATGAAAATTTATATCAGCCACTTTTATATATTGGTGATAAACCATTAATCTATTATATTTCTTTTTTGTTTGATGCATGTGTATCTATTTATTGTTTTTGTAGTGGTTATTGCAATGTATTTAAAACAATCGATTCATATTAAGGATAATATAAAAAGAATATTTAAATTTATGAAAAGGTATTGGATAGTATTAGTTTTAACTTGTATAGTAGGAATTATTCTTCATAATCCTTCTATACCAGATAATGTTTTAACTTTTATTGGAAATCTAACTCTTATTAATATATCATATGTTGGAGCATGGTGGTTTGTACAAACATATGTTTTGTTAATTTTGCTAACTCCATTTATTATAAAGATGATAAATAAATATGAAAAAATAACACTATTAGTTGTTCTTGTGATATATTTTATAGCTTTTTATTTTAGAATTATGAATCCTGTGAGACCTCATATATTTATATTAGATGTAATCATAAATGCTTTAGTTTTATTAGGTACGTCTTTATTTCCATTTGTTATTGGAATGTATTTTTATAAAAATTTAATTATATCAAAGCTTCGTACTCAATTTGGTTACAATAATATTATTGCTGGCTTAATTATAATTGTTTGTATCTTATTGCATATATTTATAAAAAATATGATTATTGCACCTTTTATAGCAATCATATTTATATTAGGCTTTTCTTTGATACATTTTCATCCGATTATTAGAAAAATACTACTTTATTTTGGTAATCATTCAACGAATTTGTGGCTTGTACATATGCAATATTATATGATATTTACACCAACAATTGTATTCTATACACATACAGTTATTGGATGCTTAGTTATTTTATTGGCGTTGTGTATTGCTACATCGTATTTCATTAATTTTTTAGAAAATTTAATTTTTAGAAAATGATGAATTTGATTATTGTATCTTCATTATGAATTGGCATGAATATTAGCAAACCACTAATCTGAGTCTGTTTTTGTAAGAGAACTTTATTTCTGTTTATTCTATCTAATATTGCATATGTTAGTGTACTCTAGTTGAATATTTCAGCTTGCTGACGACACCGTGTTAATGAAGTGACGACAGTATGTTAATCAAAATGACGACGATTTTTATTGGTTTTTATATAAAACAGTGCCTCCTGGCGTTAAAATTATTTTGCGCTTACAATTATTTAAAAGACGAAGGGGATAAGGTTATGGTAAATAATAAAAAAATGGATTCGTGTTCTATTGATCAAGATAAAGAATATATTATAACGATAACTAATAGTGGTAATTTACATATAGATTTTTATGAATATTCAGAAAAATTTTATGAAGCAGCAAGGGATGTTATTCAATATCTAGTGAAAGAAGCAGCAGCAGAGGAAGATATTGCTAAACTTGATATATGGTTTTTTTCTACGATTTATTTATATCGACATAGCTTAGAACTCTTATTGAAAGCAAGTATATTTCAAACTGTAACTGATAATAAAAATAGAATAAATATTGTTGATAAAATTCAGCATAATCTTAAAGAGGCATTTGAAACATTGATTAAAGAAAAAAAGTTAATGATAAATAATAATGAAAATGGTAAATGGTTAATGGATTATTTGTCGGATATATCATTGATTGATAAAAAATCGGATATGTTTCGATTTCCATTTGGAAATAATCTCAATATTTTGTTTAATAAACAAATAAGCATCTCATTAGTATCAATACGTGACAATATGAATAAAGCCTACAGTATTATTAAAGGAATTTATGATACTGGAGTTATATCAGAAGAAGAAATTAAAACTCCTAATTCAAAGCTAATAAATGAGAAAGGTAATTATTTTCAAAAAAGTGTTGTGGGGTATAAATATTATCAATATAGTTTTTATCCTTATTTTTTTTCTTATAAAGAAGTTGCTAATTTCTTAAAAAATATCATTATGAAAGAGAAAGAGACTCATTTATTTTTGCCAATGTGTTATTTATATCGAAATGCTGTTGAGCTTGGATTAAAGAGACTTATTATTGAAGATAGTCATATAGATCATTCGAAAAGATTAAAAATTATAAAGAAAAATCATAGTATTTTGAGACTGTGGAATCAAATTGTTGATGAAATAGCAGAATATGTAAATATAATGCAAGAGGATGCATCAATTGTATTTTTTTCAGAAAAATATATAAGAGAGTTACATAATTTTGATTCGAGTTCTGATATATTTCGATATCCTTGTAATAAAAAAATGAATTCATATTTTCTTGAAAAAATGAATTTTGATTTTATATATGTTGCTAATTACTTTGAAGAATTGTGTGGATATTTATCTGGTTTTAATGCCATTTTGCAAACAGTTAAGGAATATGAAGCAAATGCAGCTGATGATTATTGAGAATTAGTGGATTAGTAGTGTTTCTCGTTATTTGTCATACATATATATATAGTTTTAATAATTATTTATTATGTTCATTAATAGATTTTGAGTATTTTTAATCTCTATACTTAGTTGGATTTATACAAATATAAAATTTTTTGAAATTTAATACTGAATATATGACTATATTTAACCCTATCTTAATCATATCTTTATTTTTATAAGCAAGAATAAATAAAAAAAGTCTCCTATAATAAATGTGTCCGAAAAAATACAGGATAAATTTGTTGGGAGGAAAAGATTGTGAAAAAAGTGAAAGTAAAGAAAATTGCTTCGGGTATGCTTGTCACAACAATGATGATAACTTCACAAGTAGGAGGAGTATATGCATTAGAAAATACGACAACTCTTGATCATCAAAATCAAGTTCAACAGATTGTGACACCATTATCAAATAGTTTAGTCACTGTTAATGGTGGGAATTTATCATCACAGGGTTACGAGTCATTTGCCCAGGCAATGCAAGCTATTGAAGATGATAAAGGACAAGATTATACAATTGTATTAAATGATGATGTTAAATTAGAGGCAAACGAAGGAACAAATAAAGTTTGTTTGGCACATAAGAATATTGTCATTAATGGAAATGGGCATAAGTTAACACAACCAGTGACTTCAAGAAATTATATTTATACTTATGGTGATTTGACATTGGAGAATGTCCAATTAGATATGAAAAAAACATATCTTGATGTTTACGGTGAAGGCGTAACTATTGAAGTAAAAGGTAATGTAAGTGGAACTTTAGAATTGATTCGTGATGAATCTAATGATGAAAGTTCTAAGACGAATCAGATTATTGTTCATGCACCTATAAAGAAATCAACAATTGGCTCTATTAATGGAAATGGAAAAAATGGAACAACACAAATTATTTTAAAAGGATATGGATCAAAGACAACACCAGCCATTAAAAATAATTATCCTGGTGTAGGATCAAGTAGTGATGGATCAAAACCAGCTGCATTTATTTTAGATAATTCATATATTGTTGCTGAGTCTGCTTTCAATTGGGGTAATCTTTATCTGGAAGGAGAAAGTGGAATCTCAATAACAGGAACATTGCAATATGCCACAATTCCAAACTATTATGTAGCAGATAATGCGAAAGCAACACTTTTTGTTAAAAAGTTTGTGGGTGGATTTGGATGTTTGAAAGTGAGTGGCGAAGTCACAGGACAAACTGAAATTCATGTTAGTGGAAATACAATGCCCCAAGTTGGTGATGTTTTAGTTCAGGCACCAAATGGAAAAGATGATTCATTTGTTTTGGTTGGTGTTCCTGGAATGGAACTTGTACGTCAGGATAATGGTAACTATGAAGTTGCAAAAGTAAAACCAATTGTTTCTATCAGTAGTGCAACATTGAATGAAAGCTTTACATCTATAGATGAGGCTATTGCAGCCATTCAGACAGCTGTTGAAGCTGGTTCAACAGAAACTTACACAATTCATTTATTAAAAGATGTGACATTGACTGAAAATCTTGTTTTGCCAAATACAGCTATCATTCTTGATGGAAATAATCATGTTTTAGATGCAACTGAAAATGTTGAAAAAATTGATGTAACGAAATCATTGGTTATGAGAAATATGCAACTTTCTTTAGAAAATTCAACGCTTCATTATGCACCAATTTCTGGAACAAAAGATCGTGTTATTGAATTAGAAAATACAGTAACAGGACATGTCAAAGAAATATTAGATGATTCTCAAAAAGGATATCTAGATATTAAATTATATAATACTGTTCAAGTTGATAAAGTCATTGGAACAAGTCGAACAAGTGGTAGTCGTTTAACAGATTTATATCTAACAAATTATGGAACAGAAGAGCAACCATTTGATATTTCACAGATGGTAGAAAATATGGCCGCTGTAGAATTGAATCAAAGTTATATTTCTGTATCTGGAGATGCAACAAATTTAGGAGTTATAAGAACTGATAGTGTCAATACAACAGCTGGAATTGTTGTGAGTGATGATGCGACAATTCATAAATTATCTATTGGTGAAAATCCAAAGTTTAAAGTTATCGTAGAAGCTGGTAAGGTATTAACAATTCAAGAAAAATCAGGACTTGATAATGGCTATATTCCTTTGCAGGTTAACGGAACTTTAACTGATGGACAACTCGTTATTCAATATCAAGGTAAAGAAGATAGCAATATGGAAAATATGTTTGATTTTCATGATGAAAATGCTAAGCTCTATTATGAACAATCTACAAAAACATATAAAATTAGCTTGCCTGCCGATATAAAAATAAATGCTGATCAATCAATTGGTGATCATTCAATTTATAGTCAAATTGCACTTGATATTCAAGATAGTCAAGGTATTGATGATATCATCATCAATGGTCAACAATATGATATCAATAGTGAAAAACTATTATCTATTTCTTCATTAGATGAACAATGGTCTTTCCAAAATGGTCAAAATGTTATTGAAGTTTATGATGTCACAGGATTAAAATCAACTTATTCATTTACTTTAGATCAAACATTACCTACAATCATTGTTCAAGAAAGTGTTGGACAAGATAATCATTATAGCCAAGTCTTTTTTGAAATGAAAGATAATCATGGTCTTGATTATATTGTTGTGAATGGACAGCAATATGATTTAGAAGGAGCAACATCATTTGTTTTATCTTCTTCTCAACAACAATGGAATATAAAAGAAGGAGAAAATGTTATTGAAGTGTATGATTTAGCTAAGAATCATAGTACTTATCAATTTATCAATGATACAACAGCTCCAGAAGTTACATATGAAATCAATGATCAACAAGTGATTATTCATGCTCAAGAAGACATAACTTTCAATCAAGATGGATGGACACAAGTAGATAATTATACTTGGACTAAGACTCTAGCTCAAGAAACTCAAATTGATCTTGTTGTTACTGATTTAGCTGGAAATCAATCAAATCTTCATATTGATATTCCACAAAATAATGTAGATCAACCAACAGATGATAATCAAACTTCAGATGACAATAATAATACTTCTGATAATCAACCTGTTGAAAAGCCATCTACAGAAGAACCTGATTATACAAATCCAAATGTTGAAAAACCATCTGTAGAAGTTGTACCTGATAATGTAGACCAAAATAAGAATCAACAAACACAAATGAATGAAACACAAACAAATGTACAAACTGGCGATACATCATTATTATTTTTATATGCAACATTAGGGTTGATATCATTATCATCATTTATCTATTTGAATAGAAAGTCATTAAGAAAACATTAAAATATTAATTGTAAGATTAAAAACTGTATTTATACGTTTATAATGTTATAAACGCAGTTTTTATATGTTTGAGTATAAAATAATTGCTATTGGAACAAAGAGTTCGTATCAAATGTAGTGAACTATAAACGGATTGATAATTATGCTAAAGTGAAAGAACGATGTAATGAAATTATGTTGATTCTGTGAATAGAAACTTATTAAGTTTAAAATTAAATGTCTTAATAATATTAATCTAAAGAAAAATTAATATATATTTGTAAAATAAGGATATTTATAAACTATAAAAAAGCTTGATATGATAAATATACTGGTAAAAAGTTTATTTTTATCAAGCTTTCATTTATTATTTCTTGATTGCTCACTTGTCGCAGGATTAATGAAATTACTTAGGAAATCATAAAAATGAATTTAACATCTAAAAAATGGACTCAAACCTAGGTTTCATCACATTTTTGTTTTCTCGTCTTTGATATAATAGCTTTTGAGATGTTTATAATGTCTATAAGCAAACGCAAACAAAAAAGATTCTGTGATGCAAATCAATAATAAATATAGTTATAATCCTAAAGCATGTGTAGGCTATTTCTTTAATATGAAATAGCCTACAGGTTTTTAATGTGAAAAATGTGGATGTGTTCATCATTACTTTTTTCAAAAACAAGAATGTTTTTGAATGTATCAAGTGTAATCATCAGCATTCTCTTTTTGTTGAGACTGTCTTTCAAGATAGCAAGCTACCACTTTTCCTACATGAACAGAAGATTTCAAAATACATTACAAAATCTTGCTTTATAAATTCAAAAAATTATCCAAAATTTTGAAATATCAAAAGATGAATATCATACTACCCCTACTTCGGAAAAAGAGTTTTGTGCAAGATTTATTAAATTCGGAAAAACTCTTGATGTTGCTGCAATAAGTCCCCAGGTTCTCTATTATATATATTTTGATTATAAAAACAAAACGAAGAATAGAAACAAAAAATAAAAGATATAAGAAGTATGAAGCAAGCTTTAGATTGTTAAAATGGGTGAAATAATGCCCATTAGTAAAATGACTTTTAAATACTGTTATGGTATAATGAAAACAATGGGAAGGAGAGATGATGATGAAGCGAGTAAGTACAGGAATTGATAATTTTAAAAAACTAATAGACAAGAATTACTATTATGTCGATAAAACAATGTTTATTGAAGAAGTATTAAGTGATGATGTCATGTTATATACTCGTCCAAGAAGATTTGGAAAGACATTAAATATGTCAATGCTTTATTATTTCTTTTCTAATAAGGAAAAAGAAAATGCTTATTTATTTAATGGATTAAAGGTAAGTAAAAATAAAGAAATCCTAAAACACCAGAATCAGTATCCCGTAATCTTTTTAACTTTGAAAGATTTATCTCGAGAAAACATGGGATTGCAGGTTGATAAATTTAAAGCAATGATAGCTAGACTGATTGAAAACTATTCAGAAATAATAGACAGTCCATATTTAAGTTCTTCTGAAAAAGAGCTATTAAATTGTTATAGCTCTAAGAATGCAACAGAAAATGATTTAAGAGATGCACTTTATAATTTGAGTTTTTTTCTTCAAAAGCATTACCAGCAAAGAGTCATCATCCTCATAGATGAATATGATGTGCCACTTCAAAGTGCCTATAATCATGGCTACTACGATGAAATGGTAAATTTTTTAAAAAGTGTCTTATCCCCAGCATTAAAAACCAATGATGCTCTAGAAAGAAGTGTTCTTACTGGATGTCTTAGAATTGCCAAAGAAAGCATCTTTACAGGTCTTAATAATTTTACGGTGCGAACAATTACCAGCAAATTCGCCTCTGACTGTTTTGGATTTACACAGGAGGAAATCGATGATTTATTGAATTATTATGACTTATCAAATAAACGTGAAGAGATGAAGGAATGGTATGATGGATATCTATTCAATAAAACTGAAATCTATAATCCATGGAGCGTGCTTAACTATATCAAAGAATTGTTGGGAGATCGTGAATTTCACGCTATATCGTTCTGGGCAAATACCAGCAGTAATGACTTAGTTAGAAAATACATAGAAAACAGTACATCAAAGATGAAAGTAGAATTTGAAGAACTGATTAATGGAAAATCCATTAATCCATTATTAAAAAAGTTTCACCAGAATTAACCTATCGTGAAATGAACTTTGAAAACAAAAATGACATGAATGATGATGTCTATAGTTTCTTATTATATACAGGATATCTAAAAATCAAAGACAAAGTATATGATGATAAAGGACGAGAAATCCCCCACACATATGAACTTGTCATACCAAATCAGGAAGTCCATTGTATTTATAAGGATATCTTCATGAAATGGTTTGAGAGATATCAAAGAGAAAGGGAATATTCATTTATTGAAGCATTAATCAAAAATGATGAAAACAAAGCTAACAGAATACTGCAGGATGTTTTGATGCAAAGTATCAGCTATTATGATAATTATGAAACATTCTATCATGGATTTTTAGTAGGATTTTTAAGTGCTGATAAATATACAGTCAAATCAAACAGGAAAAGTGGAGATGGAAGATTTGATATTGAAGTATTGCCAAATAGTATCTTGGATACAGCTATAGTCATTGAATGCAAGCATTCAAAAAGCATCAAGGAATTAAGAAGTGACAGTGCTAAGGCGGCACAGCAGATAATCACTCAAAAATATATTGAAGGATTAGAAGAAGAATATGAAAAGGTTGTTGGCTACGGTATATCTTTTTATAAAAAACAGTGTATTGTTAAAAAAGCTTAATATATTAATAAGCAGGAATGATTTCCTGCTTATTGCATATTAAATTGAAAAAGTATAATGATATATTAATCAATAAAACGGAAAAGACTAGTCATATGATTTTAGAATTAATAAATGACATGGATAAAGCTTTAAATAATAATTGCTACTATGCCACACTTTCTATAGCATTCATGTTACCTGATATTTATGGCAGAGCAGAGTATCTCAATTATCAAAAAACAAGAAAAAAATATGTAACATTGTTTAATTAATTCATTGGAAAATATAAAATATCCTAATGAATTATCATATTTAAATAAAGAAATTATATATTCATTAAGAAATTCATATTTACATATTGGAAATTTAAATATAGAAAATCTAAAGAATATGAATGTAGTGAACAATCACGATATTTATAATCAATCAACATATAGTGGGAGTGAACTATGCAACGCATTAAATGAAGTATTTGTACTGGATTTGAACAAGGAATATTAGCCAAAGGTTCTGCGAAAAAATCAAAAAAATATTATAGCAGTCATTCCCATGCAACATTTTTTAAACAAGAAAAAAGGTGGAAAATTCTTATATATCAAGGGTTGCCACCTTTACGCTCTTTAATAAGTGTCGAAAATGGGGTTATATATCCATTTTTATGACTTTTCAATATAATTTCATACATAAAATAATGACTTTTCAAATATTTTAAAATGATTTTATGCTTAAAAAGTAGAATAACTATAGATAAAATGAACACTCTTGTGACAAAACTTTCAATAGTGTTATAATAATGGCAAGACAAATGAGATTTATTTGGAAAGGTTGATGTCATATGAAGTTATCATTTCTACAAAGACAAGAAAAAATCATAGATGCATTGTTAGAAAATACTGATGGTCATTATGTGACATCAGCGTATCTTGCAAGTCTTTGTCATGCTTCTACAAAAACGATTAGAAACGATATTTCTCTATTAAATGATATCTTTAAAGACAAAGCTATTATTCATATGCAAAAAAGTAAAGGTTATTATTTAACTCTTTTATCAGATGATTTTGATGATATCAAAAATCATTATTTTCATCACAATCATAATGTCTATGATAATACAATTCAACGTTCATATTATATGATTGAAAAATTGCTGATGAGCGAACATGCTGTGAAGATAGATGATTTGGCTCAAGAATTGTATATAGATCGTACAACAGTTAGTAGAGATCTCAAATATGTTAGAGATTTTTTAAATAAATTTCATCTAGAATTAAAACATAAACCTGGTTTAGGAAATTATATTGATGGTGATGAAATTCATTTAAGAACATGTATGCTTGAAATATTAAACATGGATTCTGCAAAAACATATTTTGATATATCATTGGATTATCAAAATCAAATTTATAAAATATTAGATAGAGATGGAATTTCAATTAACGAGAATTCCTTAAAAGAATTAACACTTTATGTATTCTTATCAAAATATCGTATCAATCATCATCATTATCTCAAATTAAGTCATGACGAAAAAGAAAAACTTCTTAATGAATATGAATATCAAGTGGCTAGAGATATTTGGGATATATTAGAGATACCATATTTTGAAGATGAAATATGTTTTTTAACAGCGCATATTATTGGTAAAAGAATGAATTATGTTAGTGATATTGAAAGTAGCATTTTTAATGTTTTTCCACAAAAAATAGAAAATATTATTAATCGTATTTATACATATTTATATGAAACATATGGGATTGATTTTTTTAAGGATTTTTATTTAAAGAAAGCCTTAGGAATACATATATTATCTATGGAAAGTCGAATTCAATATGATATGTATTTAAAAAATCCAATGTTGAAGGATATCAAAACGCATTATTTTTTGGCATATCAAATGAGTATTGATATTTGGAGGTTCTTATATCCTGATAAAGATGAATTATATAGTGAAGATGAGATAGCTTATTTTACGATTCATATTCAATATGCATTAATGAGAAATCAAATGAATCATAAAAAGAAAGTCTTACTTGTGAATAGTTTAAATTCTTCATCAACTGAATTATTAAGTTATGAGTTGTTGAATAGATTTGATGATTATTTGGAAATCAAAGATAGTATTTATGTTTCTCAGTTAGATAATATCAATATCAATGATTATGATCTTCTTTTAACAACAACATCATTACAGATAACAGATATTCCAGTTATTCAAATCAGCTCTATTCTTAATGAAAGATCTGTTCAATCTATTCGAAATTTTTTTAAAAAAGGTTATTATTGTTCATTAGGAGAATATTTATCTAGTAAAGATATCTATTTTTGTAAAGATTGTCATAATATTCAGGAAGTTATGTCATTTATTTATGATGTATTAAAGAACAATTCTATTTCTATCAATAAAGAGAATTTATTGAATAGAGAAATGATTGGAAATAATGTCAACAATCAGACTGTTGCTTTTCCTCAAATTGTCGCAGACATTGATTATATTACAGAAATCATTATTTCATTAGATAGACCTATTGTTTGGATAGATTCTTTTGTAAAGAAAATAGTCTTTATAGCGTATCCTCAACAATTTTATATCAAATATAGTCAATTTTATTCTTTATTACAAAGATTTATTGTTGATCAGGATGCAATCAATACTTTTTTGTTACTTGAAGATACAAATGATATGATGACATTTCTCAGTTCATATAAATAATCAATACGTGCAAAAAGTTCTCTTATGAAAGAGACTTTTTTGCTATTTAGATTTATTACTTTTCTATTTACAATAAAGATAGAAATAGAAAGGGAGGATGAAAATGAATAAGTTTATGGATTTTGTGGAACAAAAACTTGCTCCACCGTTAGAGAGAATTGGAAATGAAAGGCATATTAATGCAATCAAAGATGGTATGATTGCTGTCATTCCATTAACTATCATTGGTAGTTTCTTTGTATTGATTCCTAACTTTCCAGTAGAAGCTTGGATGAATTGGATTGAACCATATGCCCCATGGTTTAATGCAGTATCAGCTATTACTATGGATATTGTAGGATTGGTTGCAGCCGGAACTGTAGCATATTTCTTTGCTAAAACATATCATGATGTTAATGTGAATTCACTGACAGCTGCAGTTATTTCAATGTCTGCATTTATGTTAGGAACTTTAACAGCTGAATATACTATTGATACATCTTTGTTTGGAACAAAAGGATTATTTACAGCGATTGTTATAGCTCTCATATCTACAACAATTGTTCATTTCTTTTATAAAAAGAATTTGGTTATCCATTTTCCTGATAATGTTCCACCATTGGTATCTGAATCATTTATGTCATTAGTTCCAGCATTAGCAGTTATTTTGATTGTATGGCTATTAAGAGTCATCTTAGGATTTGATATTAATGCAACATTAATGAAAATCTTTGAACCAGCAGTTGTTGCTTTGAATACATTACCAGGTATGATGTTGTTTATGTTTATCAGAGCATTATTATGGTGTGTTGGTATTCATGGTGGTGCTGTTCTTGCTATTGCAGATCCTATTTTCTTAGTTATGTTAGGTGATAATATTGCAGCAGCCGCTGCTGGTCAAACTTTACCTTATATTACAGCATCTGGATTTATGAACTTTATCTTCATAGGTGGTGGAGGAGCTACTTTACCATTGGTATTCTTAATGATGCGTTCTAAAGATAAAGGATTTAGATCTTTAGGTAAATTATGTTTAGCTCCTGGTATCTTCCAAATTAATGAACCCGTTGTCTTTGGTGTTCCTTTAGTTATGAACCCATTAATGATGATTCCTTATGTATTAGTCACTGAAGTTTTAACTATTACAACATATGGATTAATGTATTTCAATATTATTGCTCGACCATTTGTTAATGTACCTTGGACAATGCCACCAGTATTGACACAATATTTCATGACTGGTGGAGATATTAGAGCTGCTATATGGGGTGTTATATCAATATTTATAGCAGGTGCTATTTATTATCCATTCTTTAAAGTTATGGAAAAACAACGTTTAAGTGGTGAAGAAGCTAGAATTGAAGGAGAAGTTGAATAATATGAAAAAAGAGAATTTAAGAGTTGTGATTGTTGGTGCAGGTAGTTCTTATACACCTGAATTAATTGAAGGATTAAGTGAACATAGAGATGTTTTACCTGTTAAAGAAGTTGTTTTAGTTGATATTAATGAAGAAAGATTAAAAATCATGGAAGGATTTGTTAAAAGATTTTGCCAGCATTTAGATTATCATGTGGATGTATGGTCTACAGATTCAAGAAAAGAAGCATTTATTGGAGCAGATTTTATTGCTTGTCAAATCAGAGTTGGTGGAAACAAACAACGTATTTTTGATGAAAAGATTCCTTTAAAATATGGTGTTATTGGTCAAGAAACAACAGGTGTTGGTGGAATGTTTAACGCCTTAAGAACAATTCCAGTCATGATTGAGATTGCTAAAGATGTAGAAAAATATTGTCCTGATGCATGGATTGTCAATTATTCAAATCCTACAGGATTAGTGACAGAAGCTGTGTTAAAAGTATGCAATGTTAAAATGGCAGGTCTTTGTGCAGGTGGTATGCGCCCAAGATGGTGGGCTGAAGAAGCGTTAAATGTCAAAGAAGAAAGCATTTATTATGATTATATTGGTTTAAATCATATGAACTTTACTTATAATATGACAATTGATGGCCATCCTATTACAGATGAACAATTTAATGAAGTTGCGAAAAAATGTGTCACAGTTGATCAGGAACTAATTCATAAATTACATTTAATTCCTAGTCAATATACACAATATTATTTCCATACATCTAAAATTGTTTCTCAATTAAAAAGCCAAGATAAAACAAGAGGAGAAGCTATTCTTGAATTAGAAAAACAAATATGGAGAGAATATGCTAATGAAGATAACTATGAAAAACCTAAAACTCTTGCGAAACGTGGTGGCGGAGGATATTCACGTATTGCCGTAGGGGTTATGGAAGCAGTATATAGTCAATCAGGAAAATGGATGGTTATTAATGTTCCTAATAATGGTACTATTGATTTCCTTAATGATGATGCTGTGATTGAAACTGCTTGTTTTGTCAGTCGTGATGGTATTAAGCCAATTGGTCTAAAGAATTATCCAAAAGAAGTTGTCGGTTTAATCTCAGCGGTAAAAAATTATGAACAATTAACAGTAGAAGCTGCTTTAACTGGAGATAAAGACATTGCATTAAAAGCTTTATTGGCTCATCCATTAGTCAGAGAATACGATATTGCAAAGCCATTACTAGATGAAATGTTAGAAGCTCATAAAGAATATTTGCCACAATTCTTTAAAGATGAATAATATAATGAAGCAATACATTCTTGACCAAAAGAATGTATTGCCTTCACTTATTGAAAATAGAACTTGTTATGAAGTTTTAAAAAACCTCAAACAAGTTCAAAAGATAGTTATTGCTGCTTCTGGATCATCAAAAAATGTGGCTATGGTGGTTCAAGCATTATTATCTAAAGATATAGAAATTGTTGTTGATACCCCATTTCAGTTGATTCATAATAGTTGTCAGATACAACACTGTGATTGCTTAATTGCAATATCTCAAACAGGAAAAAGTACAGGAACAATGAATTGTGCAAAACTTGCAAATGAAAACCATATCCCTACGATTGCAATTACTGCTGATACTCAATCTCCTTTAGCAAAAGAATGCTCCTATATTCTTGATATTCATTGCTTAGATGAAACCATTGGTCCTAAAACAAAAGGCTATACAGCAACGCTTCTTGTATTATTCTTTGTGATAGCTCAATTTATTCATAAAGATATTCAACAATATATTGATGAATTTATTATTGATATACATCATATTGACGACATTATCAATCAAACAACACACTATGTAGAACAACATCAAGATTGGAGTCAAGCCAACTGTGTTTCAGTCATTGGATGTGGTATTCATTATGGTACAGCTTGTGAAGGAAATTTGAAGTTATTAGAAACAATGCAAATTCCTGCCATGTGCTATGAATTAGAAGAATTTATGCATGGACCTCATCGTACCGTTCATGAAAATAGTTATTTAGTGTTTATTCATACCCATAATGAAGGATATGACATGATGACAAGATTTATCAACTTTGCACAACAGCAAAAAGCCCATATCATTGTCATTGATGATAATCAAAATTCGTCATCAGACATTATTATTCCTCAATTACCTCTCACTCAATCTGTTATCAGTGCAACCATTGTCTTACAAGTCATGTCATCACTTATTCCTGAATACAAAGGAATTAATCCTTCTAAACCAGTACTTGCTCAGTTTGCAACAACAGTTGGAACGAGAGTTCAATAAAAAATATAGATAAAATAAGAGATTTGAAAATGTGATAAATCATTATGAAAATCTCTTTTTTTAATTTGTTTTTTTGTATAATAAAGACAATAAAATTTTAATTGTAAACAAATAAAATTTTAGTAAAAATAAAGAGTAAAATACTGGTGATATTTAAAAAATAAAAATTTTATAACATATTTAACCATTTTGTTGTTATAAAAATCAAAAAAATCACTAAATTTAAGTAAAAATTTTACTAAAAATATTTACAAATAATGGAAAAGTGTCTATAATGAAAGCGTATTCGTTGGAATTGCTTGTTTATGTGATATTTAAGTCAGCATAATAATATCGACTCAATCAAAATCAACTAATACCGCTTTAAAGAAAGGAATGATACAATGAGAGGAAAAGTATTAAAGATTGCATTATCTTTAACAACGTCTTTTAGCTTGTTGGGTGCTAATTTTGCTACAACTTTAGCAGCAACACAAGCAACAACGGGATTAGATACTGAATATGATATGTTGGAATTGGAAAGAACTAAACCTGGCGATAATCTGATTACAAATGGTGATTTTGAAAAAGGAAATACAGGATGGCTTTTTAAAAAATCACAAGTTACAGATTGGACAGGAGCTGCATATGATGGTAAATATTGTGGGTTATTGCCTGTTCAACAAAATGATTCAGTGCTATACCAAGCATTATCGTTAAAGCCAAATACTGATTATGTTGCAAAAGCAAAAATTGCCATTGGAAAAGTTGGTGGACAAGCTAACTTTAATTTAAAAACAAATTCTTTGGCAACAACAGTAAATGAAGGTGTTACAGTTTCTTGTACATCAGAGGATCAAGAATTTGTATATCAAGATGTTGAATTTGAATTTAATACAGGGAATATAACTAATGTTGAACTTTGTGTAATGAAATGGACAGAAGCAACAAGTGGCCCTGTTTATGAGAGTCAAGTATATGTAGATAATGTTTCTTTATCAGAGGTTGTGTCTGGAGATATTGATTCTGATGATGAAGTTTATGATGTTATCTGGAAAGATGAATTTGATGGACAAACAGGTGATGTTGACTCTAATGGTCTTAATACTGATGACTGGGGATATGAATTAGGATGTGTTAGAGGTGTTGAACAACAACATTATACAAAAGATAAAGAAAATGTTCATGTTACAGATGGAAAACTGGTATTAGAAGTCACAGATCGTGAAAAAGAATATCAATATCAAAATCCTAGAGGAGATAGACAAGTTATTTATAATTCTGGAAGTGTAAGAACTCATGGAAAACAGGAATTCTTATATGGACGTATTGAAATTTTAGCAAAACTTCCTGAAGGTCAAGCAACATTCCCTGCATTTTGGACTTTAGGTTCTGATTTTACTTTGGATGGATCTATTAATGATGCACAAGGTGACGGATGGCCTGTTTCTGGTGAAATTGATATTATGGAATCTATTGGTAATCCAAATGTGGTATATCAAACTTTACATTATGCTCAAACTGTTGGAGATGATAATGGAAAGTATGCTGGAAATGGTAAAACAACATCTATTACTACAGAAGGTGTTCAAATAGATGGAGAAACATATCATGTTTTTGGAATTAACTGGTCTGAAAATAAAATGGAATGGTATATCGATGATCAAATCGTAAGAACAGTAGATTATAGCGATGATCCTGCTGCTCAAGCAGCTCTCAATAGACCTCAATATATCCAATTGAACTTTGCAACTGGTGGAAATTGGCCAGGAGATGCTGGAACTAATTTAGCTGGACAACAGTTTAAAATTGAATATGTATATTATGCACAAAACCAAGAACAAAAAGAAGCTGCCGCAAAATATTATGCTGATACAGTTTCTGTTGAAGCTGACGATGTAACAATTTATCAAGGAGACATTCCTGATTTATTAGAAAATGTAACATTAAAAGCTGGTTCTGCTAATGTAGATCCTTCTCAATATACAATTGATTATTCTATTGATAATGAACATATGTTTACGGCTAATCCTGTTTTAACAGATGGTTCAACATCTAATGATACAAATCAAACAAAAGTAGAATGTTTAGTTAATAGTGTTGAAAATAAAGATAAAATAGCGAATTTAGCACCTGGTGAATATAACATTCATTATTCAGCAATGCATGATACAAAACCATCAGTACGTAAAACTGTTAAATTAACTGTTAAAGAACGTACTTTCCCAAGTGATTATCAATTAAATGGTATTATTGGTGAAACGTTAAGTACTGTTGTATTGCCAGAGGGATGGTCTTGGGTAAATCCTGATACAGTCATAACAAATGAAACTGGTGTATATGAAGTTCAATTTGTTAATGGAACATATTCTCAAAAAGCGACTGTGACAGTTCATGCTGTTAAGGCTACAGATAAAACAGCATTGGAAAATCAACTTCAAGTTGCAACAACAGAATTAGATAAAGTCGATACTTATACAAAAGCTTCTAGAAAAGCACTAGAAACTGCAATCGCTTCTGCAAGAGCTGTCTTTGCTAATGTTAATGCAACAGATGAAGAAGTTGCAGCAGCAGTATCAAGTTTAAATGATGCTATTGCTCAATTAGAAACTTATGTAGATGATAAAGAAGTTAATAATTTAATGACTGAAAGTGAAACAATTTTAGAAAGTAAAGACCAATATACACAAGAATCATTAGACCGATTATCAAGTGTTTTATCTGATTTAAAAGTTGCTGTTGAATCTGGTGATAAAGAACTTATTCAATCTGCTTATGCAAAAGTTAATGAAGCTATTCAAAATTTAAAAGAATTAACTAAAAACCCATCAGAAGAGACAACAGAAAAACCAACAGAAAACCCATCAAAACAACCTGAGGAACAACAAAAACCTGTTGTAAATACAGATACAAATAAAAATCAAACATCAAGTTCAACGGTTGTTAAAACAAATGATGAAACAATGTTATTACCAGTAATGGTTATGTTAGGTTTATCAGTAACTGGAATTGTATTATTGAAAAAACGTAATAATTATTAATATAAAAATGATGAATTGCTGATATAATCGTTCAATGTTTGAGATGCCATCTATTTGGCATCTTTTTATATTATAAAAATTTTAGATATAAATTAATGAATATAATGTTTGTTAATTATAATTAATATTATGGTTTTTATATACATTTATTTTGAAGAAAATAAAATTATTTACAAGAAAGATACAATAAGAGTATACTATTATTTTGGAGGATGTTGTTATGATAAAAAATATATTTAAAGATCTCAGAACTTACTTTATGTTGTTATTAGGAATATCTGTGATATGGTTTATATATCAAATGATTAGATATCCAGTATTACCAATGAAATACTTAGTTATTGCTTTTATTATTATTCTTTTATTAGTTATATTACTTGTTTTAAGTCAATATAAAACAAAGAAAAATATTTTAAAAATAATAGGAAAAGTAGGTATTGTTTTATTAAGTATTATACTATTACTTGTGAATTATACTTATTCAAGAACTGTTAATTTATTTTCAGATATTGTTATGAGTGAAGATACTGATGTTGTATCAGTTATTGTGAAAAAAGAAAGCTCTTATCAATATATAGAGGATTTAAAAGGAAAAACATTTGCTCAATTAGATACAAGTGATGATTTTGTCAATCAAACTATTGAACAAATTGAAAAAGAAAATGATGAGACATTAAATTTAAAAGAGTACAATGGTGTGAATGCATTAGTAGACGCTCTATATGATAAACAAATAGATGCAATGATTATAAATGAATCATATCGTTCAACAATAGAAGAATCATATGAAACATTTACTGATGATACAAGAGTCATTTATTCAAAGACATATCAAACAAAAGTTGATGATACAGTTAATAAAGATGTGACTCAAGATACATTTAGTGTTTTTATTAGTGGTATTGATACATATGGGAGTATAAGTACAAAATCTAGATCAGATGTGAATATGATTGTTACAGTGAATCCACAAACAAAGAATATTTTGTTAACAAGTATACCTAGAGATTATTATATTCCTTTTGAAGTTTTAAATGGTAGTAGAGATAAATTAACGCATTCAGGATTATATGGTGTCAATGAAACAAAAAATAATGTAGCTAATTACTTTGGAATAGATATTGATTATTATGTGCGTGTCAACTTTACAAGTGTTGTAGATATTGTTGATGCTATTGGAGGTATTAATGTAGACAATCCACGTGCATTCAATGATTTTGAGGCAGGAAATATTCATTTAAATGGTGAACAAGCTCTTGCATTTTCAAGAGAAAGATATGCATTTAAAGAAGGAGATAGAGAACGTGGAAGAAATCAAATGAGAGTTATTACAGGTATTATTCAAAAAGTCATGTCTCCATCAATTATTACAAATTATATGAGCTTACTTGATTCACTTCATTCATCTTTCCAAACAAATTTAACAGATGAACAAATGATAAGTTTGATTCGTATGCAGATTAATGATATGAGTAGTTGGAATATTGAAAGCATCAGTGTCAATGGAACAGGTGATTCATTGTATTCGCCTATTTATGGTTCCAAACTTTATATGATGATTCCTGATGAAAATACTGTAATGACAGCAAAGGAAAAAATAAATGCATTATATTAATGAAATAATTTTCATTGATATAAAAGGGTATAATTTTTGAAAACTGTTATTACTGATTTAGATGGAACTTTATTAATTGATGGAAAATTAACTGAAGAAGCTGTTCATGTCTTAAAAGACTTTCAAAAAAAGAATCGTCTTGTTTTAGCAACAGGACGTAATAATCAGCATGTTCAAGATATTTGTCAACAATTAGAGATGGCTAAATACCAAACAGGAGCACTAATACTTTTAAATGGTTTATCATTTTATGATTATCAAGATAACGAATTTTTGCAATTTCGTTTATTAACTTCAAAAGATGTTAAAAAAATTATACGTATTGCATATTTATTATTTTTTAGAATCACTGTTGTAACAAAAAATGAGAGAATTCAACTCAATAGTTTATATGATCGTATCTATTATGTGTTAAGGTATTTGATTAAACATAAACCAATGATCTCATTTCCTAAACAAATACTTCCAAATGAAGTTGAAAAGATTGAATTGGGTGGAAGTATTTATTTTGATTTTTTCTATAAAATATTAAAGAAACTTTTATCATCATCTTATGAAGTGGTAAGAGTTAGCCAATATTGGATTGAAATTTTACCTAAAGAGACAAATAAGGTTAATATGGTTCAGTATTTGGTCAATAAATATGATATTTCTCTAGATGATTTATATGTATTTGGCGATGGAGAAAATGATGTTGAAATGCTGAAATTTGCTATAAAGAGTTATGCACCTCAAAATGCATTAGATAAAGCGAAAATATCAGCAAAAAACACATGTTTGTCTTGTCATGATTTAGGTGTTATTCAAATTATAAAAACTTTATTAAAGTACGATTGATAACCTTTCGTACTTTTTTAAATTTTGTGATTTTATCTGAAGAATATGTAAAAAATATTGTATGCGCTTTCTTTCAATGTTAAAATATTTTTATACAAAATGAAAGGGGTGTCATAGCAATGACTAAGAAGTTTTTTTCAATATTGACAGTGTTAACACTTGTCATTGGAATGATAGGGTTATCTGTTAATACAGAAGCACTTGAAAATAAAACTTGGATAACAAACCCATCGACTGCAGAAATACCTACAGTTGAAGGAGCAGAGGGAGAATGGGACGGTATTAAAATTAATGCATTGAAAGGGAAGTTCTCTCCTAGAGGTGAAAATGGAGATACTCAAGTTAATGCAGGAACGATTTTAACGATTCCTGTAGAAGCCAATGAAAATGGAGCGAATTTGATTTTCCATTTATCTGGAGGATCGGCATCTTTAAATGTCAATGGTCAACCATATGATTCTGAAGGCTCACAACAAGTCGATATTCCTTTAGAAGCTTCAGGAGATATGGAAGTGAGTGTGAATTTTGTTTCACAAGCTTATATTTCATCTATTGAATTGAAATATTTAGAACCTGAAAAAGAATTTCCTGGAACACCAGGAAATATTGAAGCAAAGGATAGAGATTATACATTTGAATCAAGTGAATTATTAAAGGATGAATCAGGAGTAGCTGTTGTAAATGCGAATCTTGAAGGTAAAAGAGGAAGCTTTGATGATATTCTTGTTGATGCGACAAATGGAAAATTTAATGTGCAAACTAATCAATCAAGAGTTGTTATAAATGCAGGAACTATTCTTTATATTCCTGTCACAAATGATACAGAAGGTGTTTCTTTGATGATTGCAGGAACAATTGATGGAAGTACACCTGGATCTATTACTGTTGATGGTCAAGTAGTCAAAACAAATGAAAAGATATCACTTTCAGTAGAAGATTTACGTTATGTTACAGTTGGTTTTGAAGCTCAAACATATGTAAGTACAATTTCTGTTGATTATGGAAGTGATACTGGTTATGGTGTGCCGGAAGTGAGTGCTTTAGATAAAGCATGGGACTTTACAGGAACATCTATTGCACAAAGACCTAATTTACAGGCAGCTAAAGGTGAATTTGATGGTATTCAAATTGATGCACTAGCTGGAAAATTTTCACCTAGAGAAACTGATACACAAATTAATGGAGGAACTGTTCTTTATATTCCAGTGGCTGCTGATCAGCAGATAGCAATCACAGTGACAGGTAATAACTATAACAATCTCCAATTAACGTTCAACAAAGAAGAAATAAGTGTCGGTGTAGAAACATTTATATCAGTAGATGAACCGACATATATTCCACTTGCTTTTGAAGGAGAGGGAAGTTGTTATTTAACAGGAATTTCTGTTGATTATAGTTTAGATAATGAATCAGTGAGTCAAACTGTTCGTGTTGGTGCAAGTTCTCTTGCAAAATATAAAACAATACAAAGTGCATTAGATAATGAAACATCTAATGCAAAAACACCACTTATTATTGAACTAGAAGATGGAATCTACAATGAAAAAGTGACTATCGATGAATCTCATGTGACCTTGAAATCAATAAGTGGAAATCCGGAATCTGTCATTATTCAATCTGATTATTATTCATCTAATACATTTGATGATGAGGGAAACTTTGTTCCTCAGGATGATAAAGATGTAGGAACAGATCAAAGTGGGACAGTGCTATTAACATCAAAAGCTACAAATTTTACAGCATATAATATAACTTTTAAAAACAGTTATAATATAGATAAATTTGTTGATAAAGATCAACAAACACCTGCAGTAGCTTTCTGTTCAAATGCTGATAAAGTCTATTTAAATAATTGTCAAATTATTGGACGTCAAGATACACTTTATGTTAAAGGATCAGGAAATAGAGTTTATCTTAAAGATTGTTATATCGAAGGAACAGTAGACTTTGTATTTGGAAATGCTAATGCTTTCTTTGATAACTGTACATTGCATATGGCATATTATAATGGAAAAAATAATGGATATTATACTGCACCAAATACAAATGATGGTGACCAAGGCTTGGTTTTCTATCAATGTGATTTAACTGCTGATTCAAGAGTGAAAGAAGTCAGTTTAGGAAGACCATGGCAAAATGAATGTTATACTGAATCAATCCGAGTTAATGGATCAAATGTTGTGACATATGTTGATCCAGAAAGAAAAAATCCTAATTATGAAAATATTTCTTCTGCATCTATGTTTATAGATTCTCATATGACAAGCCAGATTCAAAATGAACGTTGGAATGAATGGACAAGAAAAAATGATGAAGGTGAAACAGTGAGTGTCACTTATATAGACACAGTGAGATTTAGTGAATTCAATAGTCAGGATGAAAATGGACAACTTTTAAATCCTACTGATTACAATGTTGTCTTAGGAACAATGGAAACTGGAGATAGTCAAACTAAATTAGCAGAAGTATTATCAGCTATGAGAATAGGTGATGGATTAGGTGAGTGGTTACCAGATCTTTCAGCAAATATTCCTGAACCTGATAATCCTGATCCAGATGATCCAATTATAACGCCTCCAGGAGGGGTTACTGATCCAGGGACAGGAACAACACCTTCAAAAGAACCTGATATTACAGTTGTTCCTGATGATACACAGGAAAGTAAAGATCAATCAACAGTTTCATCTACACAAGTTCACAATACCTCAGTACAAACAGACGATACTACACAAATAGGAATCTATGTTGTTATTGGAGTTATTGCTTTAGCAGGCATTGTATTTGTAGGAAAAAAAGTTAAGAAGAATTAATCTGTGAAAAAGAAGTTTAATGGAATGATTAAACTTCTTTTTTTCTTTTTTAGCAAAAAAGTAAGCGCTTTAATTTAAAAGGTGATATAATAGAGTTGGGTAATATCTTTGATGAAATATAATGTTGGATTAATGAAAAAAATAAACAATGGAGGTGAAAAAACAATTTTAAAATTATATTTTTACGTTTTTTATAGTGAAAAAGGAGGATATCATAAAATGAGACAAAAAATGAAATTATTAACAGCGTTTTCTTTGACTTTAGTCATGTTGCTAGGTTCAATCATTCCAACAAGTGCAAATGAAAAAATCAACTTTGCTCTTAATAAACCAGCAGCAGCAAGTTATTCTTATTCAGGTATGGGACCAGAGAAAGCTTTTGATGATAATTTAGAAACAAGGTGGTCTACAGAACCAAACGGAAGTAATCAATGGCTAAGAGTTGATTTAGAACAAGAACAAACATTTGATGAATTTGTTATTGCAAATGAAGCAAGTAATGCTCAAAAAATAAAAAAATTTAAAATTGAAGGATCTAATGATGATAAAAACTATGAAATTATATATGATTCTGTTATTAACAATGAAGGATTTGATTTAGTGAATACAATTACCTTAAATCAATCAGTTACTTATCGTTATGTGAAAATAACAATAGAATCACTCATTGATGGAGCTTATCCAAGTATTTCTTTAAGAGAATTTGAAATATTAGGTAACAAAGAAATTAATGAAGTTGATAAATCAGAACTTCAAAAAGTTTATGATGAATATAAAGGCTTTGTTCCTCAATATATGGATAATTCTTCATATATGCAAAAGTACACAGCTGCTGTAACAAACGCTGAAACGATACTTGCTGATGAAATGGCTACTGAAATGGAGGTAGAACGTGCAATAAACAACTTGAGTAATAGATATTGGTTTGTTTCAATGCAAGATAGAGTTTATCATTATAGTCCAACAAGAAATAATTTTGATTATAGTTTGTATGAAACAGAATCCATTATCCCATTGTTTGCGTTATATAAAAAAGGTAATAATTATAGTGCAAATGCGACATCTGTAGAAAATACTGAAGCATTTAAAAATATATGTTCATCATTTGATAAAGTCACACAAGAATTAGTTTTAGACACAGGAAAAACTGGTGTATCTGTTGGTTTAAATGGTGAAGAATCATCAGTTTATGCGAAGAAGAAACAAGGAAGTTTTACAATTACCGAAACAATCATAACAAATGAAGATGGTAAGAAATCTTTACAATTAAATATTTCATTTGAGAATACAGGAATTAATCCGATATCTGGTTTAGAAGCTCAAGAATTAACTTTAGCAGATTTGAGAAATATGAAATTTAGGTTACATTATTATTCATATGATCAAAAACAAGCAGCTACAGTATTTATTACAGATTATATGACAGACGATAATCAGCCAAATAAAGTATATGAAGGAAGTATTAATGTTGATGAAATATTAGATACAGTTTATAGAAAAGAAGGGGATTACCCAGGATTATACTATGTAGAAATGTATAGTGGTAGTAATAAGCTTTATTCATTAGGATATTTTAGAACTTCTAACTATGCTGTAGATAGCTCACAATTAGAAACTTATATTGAAAAGATCGAAAGTATTGATAAAAATCTTTATACTGAAGAATCATATAAACATATAACAAATGCTTTAGAAGAAGCTAAAACGATATTGCAAAATTATTTGACAACTCAAGATGAAATAGACAATGCTTTAAAAGAATTAATTAGTGCTTATGAGTCATTAGAATACAAAGACGCAGATTATAGTAAAGTTGATGAAGCAATCAATGAAGCAAATGCTTTAAATAAAGAGTTATATAAAGACTTTACATCAGTAGAAGAAGCTATTCAAGCAGTGAAAAGAGGATTGGATATTACAAAACAGACAGAAGTGGATGCAATGGCACAAGCGATTCATGAATCTATTGCTTCACTAGAATATAAAGATGCAGATTATGGTAAAGTTGATGAAGCAATCAATGAAGCAAATGCTTTAAATAAAGAGTTATATAAAGACTTTACATCAGTAGAAGAA
>CALUZM010000006.1 GCA_944325245.1 uncultured Massilimicrobiota sp.
TGAACAAATACTATTAAAGTTGTAATCACAAAGGTTTTGAAATACCCCGTCGCAAATGTCCAGTGGACATTTGTGGGATCTGCCCCGGGGTAGTTTATTGAAGGTCAGTGAAGGCATCGTCACATATAGCAATTTTATAACTCATAGCACTTCTCCTTTTTTCAATAATTATTATATTACCTTGTTTTACATCATACAACATGGAGATTTGAAAATGAATTTTAATATCTTAAAAAATAAGAAGTTTAATTTTGAAAGTCAAATCAACTTTCAAAATTAAACTTATAGTTTTTGTTCCATCATGATTTTTAATGGTGTCATACCACAGCTTTCATAAAATTTCATTGCTGATTCATTCAAGCACCAGACATTAAGAGTAATATGATAGTAATCATTCTTTTTGGCATAATCTACTACATATTGATAAAGCTGTTTTCCAATGTGTTGTCCACGGCATTTTTCATCTACACATAAATCATCAATATAAAGTGTTTTTTTATTTTCAAAATTATGTTGTGTAATACAAAAAGCATATCCTAGAATTTGATGTTCATCATTTTCAAAGACAAAAATAGGTCTTGTATCATCTTCAATGACTTTGATTAATTGTTCATCAGTATATTTTTTACTACCATGTTGAAATAAGTCAGGACGTCCATCAGCATGAACATTATTGACTTGAAATAATAAATGATTAAGACTTGGTAAATCTTTAATTGTTGCTGTTCTAATCATAGACATTCTCCTTCCTTCTGTATTATTTATATGATAATATGTTTTTTATAAGAATTCAAGGAGGAGTCTATGAAGCATATAGGGACAAAGGCTATCAAAACAAGTCGTTTAAAACTAAGAGCATTTGAAAAAAGTGATGCCAAAGCAATGTATGAACGCTGGGCTAGTGATGAAGAGGTAACACATTTTTTGACTTGGAAACCACATCAGAATATTCAAGTTACGCAAAATATTTTAACTGATTGGATCGATCAATATCAAAATCTCAATTATTATAATTGGGCTATTGTTATGGAAAATCAGGATGATTTACCTATTGGAAATATTTCAGTTGTGGAGACTCATGAAAAAGTGCATCTAGCTGTGATAGGATATTGTCTTTCCCGTCAATATTGGCATCAGGGGATTATGAGTGAAGCACTTCATGCTATTATTGATTTTCTTTTTAATGAAGTTGGATATGAATGCATTCAATCTAGACATGATCCACGTAACAAACATTCTGGACAGGTTATGTTAAAATGTGGCATGAAATATGAAGGTACTTTAAGACATAGTGATTGGAATAATCAGGGAATTGTTGATGCCTGTTATTATTCTATTTTAAAAGATGAATATAAAAAGAAAGTTTAGGCTTTCTTTTTATGAACGTTTTAAATGTGAAGTAAACTTCATATTTGTATTGCAAAATTATAGATATGAATATATAATATATGTGAAGTAAACTTCATATTGGAGGTGTTTATGAAAACAAGAGTCAAAGAATTTAGACTTCAGAAGGGAATGACACAGCAGCAGTTAGCAAATCTGGTTCATGTTTCCAATAGAACCATTATTTCCATCGAAAAAGGACAATATAACCCATCACTTATGCTGGCATATCGTCTTTCTCAAGTCTTTCATGTATCTATTGAAGAATTATGTTGTTTAGAAGATAATTTAAAGGAGGAAGAATCTCATGATTAAAAATAAAAGAAATTTTTTCATGGCTATCATCATGACGTTATTATCTTTTGTTGCCTTCATTATTTATATGAAGAGTAATGAACAACGCTATTTCATAACCATGCTAATAGGTATATTTTATGCAATGATACAATATCACCAGGCCTTTTCTACAAATATCTTTGAAGAATTGAAAATCTATAATGATGAAAGAGATGATTTCATTATTATGAAAACAAGTCATCTTCTCGTAAGAATAATGAATTATGTTTTATTTATAATGATTTGTATATTTTTGATGAGTTATGTGTTATTGGGTGTTGATACATTGTTGGTTATATCTTTAACATTGGTTGGAGTATTGGTCTTTGTATTTTTAGGCACACTTTTTATCAATATTTATTTAGAAAAAAGAAATTAAAAACACAGAAATACTACTTCTGTGTATAAATATGATGATTTTCATATAAATGAATATGTGCAGGTAAAGAATGATCAAGGACTCTTTTGACATTGACACCATCAGAGTTTTCATAAAATTGTTTGGCTAAATGATGAGGAGTACCACCCATCATCTTACGTTGAATGAGACGTTTTTCCAATTCTGAAACAGGAGCTTCAATAAAAAGAGAATCATCGAATAAAAGATGGATATCTCTCCATTTATCCTCGTCTAATAATAAATAATTTCCTTCCAGTAAAATAATGTTTTGACAAATATGGACTTGGTCTTCTACGGGATTATGGAGCACTCTGTCATATATAGGGAAATCAATATTTGATGTTTGCATAGCTTTGATTTTTTCAATCAGTGTATTAATATCAAAAGTTTCAGGACATCCTTTAACATCTTTCATACAAATTGTTTGATGATCTCTAGTTATATAATGAGTATCTAAATAATCCTGATAATAGTGAAAACCATCCATCCCTAGGGCTTGTAAAGGTGTGACATTGGGAGTATATTGTGATAAATGTTCAAGAAATAATGATAATGTCGTTTTGCCTGTTCCTGGTGGAGCTGCTAAAAGAATCAATAATCTTTGGTTCTTTTCTTTTTGCATTTGTGTCCATTTTTTTAATAAAGGGATGAATAAATTTTGGATATTCTGTTCATTAAATTGTGCTTGAATCAGATGTCCATTGACATGAAGTTCATAAGTTTTCATAAGTCCTCCTAAGAAATAATAATTTTTCTTCTCTTTTTATGACATGTTTTTTCATAAAGTAAAGATTGTATATTCATTTTAATCAGTTCATTACGACGAAAAGATAATGCTTTGATTGTTTGTTTTTGAATATCAAAACAATAAAGTTTTGTGACACAATTGATAAATAGATAATGATAAAAATCACTAGGTATCTGTTTTTGAATAAGAAATGTTTTTAAACTCTCTTCTGATAAATTATGGCAATGAGAAAAAATATATAGTCCATTATTTAAATATCTTTCATAGTTTTTGCATTTGATGAGTTTACGTTCAATCGCATCGTCTATTTTTTCAAAAACAAAAGAAAGATTTTGATCATCATGGTCAAAAGGTGTCATATCTAAAGTTTTATATAAAGGTTTTTTCATATCAGCAACAGCTTCTTCTGGTGTAAGAGCTTGGGTGACTTCTATGCCATGCTGACAAACAGGAATACGTAAATCTGGTCGATCAGATAAAATAATCTCATCTTCACTAATTTTAAAAAATGAAGTTAATGATAAAGCCGCATATTTTTCAAAGTAGTTTTTACTGTAAGTTTCAGCCATAAAGACACCTTCTTTCTGTTTCTATTATCTCATAGAATAAACGAAAACTCTAGAAACTGTGTTATAATAAATCAAAAGGAGTTTTAAAATGTGTGGAAGATATTATTTAATGAAACGAATTAATGATGTATTAGAAGATATGCAGCTAGATGTTATTCGATACTTATCAACAAAAGAAGATTGTAGACCTCAACAGTATTTGCCTGTTATTGTAGAAGATAATGGTCAACTTAAAATAAAAAAATTGAAATGGGGCTATACAACAAATTATTCTTCTCAAGTACTGATTAATGCAAGAAGTGAAACGATTTTAGAAAAAAAGATGTTTAAAGAAGATATATTCAAGAGACGTTGTTTGATTTTAGCTAATGGATTTTATGAGTGGGATGCTCATCAACATCAGATTGCCTTTGAACCAAAGGATAAAGTTTTATTCATGGCGGGAATCTATAATCGAAATGGAGAGTTTGTCATCATAACAAAAAATGCCAATGAAATCATGAAACCAGTTCATTCACGTATGCCAGTCATGATATCAAAAGAAGACATATCAAGTTGGTTTGATTCTTCACATTTTCCAAAATATCTTCAAAGTGAAGTGCCTTTTGATATTGTTTCAGGCATTCTTCAAACATCTTTGTTTTGAGCATATGCATTGCATTTTTTATAAAGAATGATTATGATGAAAAAGAAAAAGGAGAGAGAACATATGTTAGAAGTGGGAACAAAAGCACCAGATTTTACATTACTGAATCAAAATGGAGAAGAAGTCTCATTAAGTCAATTTCAAGGACAAAAAGTCATTTTATATTTTTATCCAAAAGATAATACACCAGGTTGTACAAAACAGGCTTGTGGATTTGCAAGCTTATATCCAGATTTTACACAAAAAGGCGCTGCTATTATAGGTATCAGCAAAGATAGTGTGAAATCACATAAAAAATTTGAAGAAAAATATCAGTTACCATTTACACTTTTATCTGATCCAGACTTAATTGCTATACAGGCATATGATGTATGGAAAGAAAAGAATATGTATGGTAAAAAAGTTATGGGTGTTGTGAGAACAACTTATTTAATTGATGAAAATGGAATGATTGAAAAGGCATATACGAAAGTCAAAGCAGCACAAAATCCAAGTGATATGCTTGAAGTCTTAAGTCAATAAGAGCAGGAATTGAATATTCTTGCTTTTTATATGTTTCTTTTTTTATGGAAGTAAAATGATTTGATTTTGTTGTTGAGCTTGATAGATTCAACTGGAAACACGTTTATCTTTTTATTATAATAGAGTGCAGAGGTGGAAGAATGATTAAATTAATTGCGACAGATATGGATGGAACTTTTTTGGATTCACAAAAAAAGTTCGATAAATCTTTTATAGATCTTTTTTATCAAATGAAAGATAAAGGTATAAAGTTTGTTATAGCGAGTGGAAATCAATATTATCGCTTATATCAGAAGTTTTTGCCATTAAGTGATCAGATGTATTTTATTGCAGAAAATGGAAGTTATATTGCTAAAGGAACAAAAGAATTGCACTGTGATATTATTCCAGAAAATACCATAAAAGATATTATTCATATTTTATCAAGATATACACGTGTTTTTATGATTTTATGTGGAAAGAAAGGTGCTTATATTTTAAAAGATTATTTTGAATATAAAGATGAAGTCAAAAAATATTATTGCGCCTATTCTTTTATTGATTCCTATGATGAAATTCAAGATGAAATTATGAAAGTGGCTATCTATGATAAGGAACAACATATTCAGGATTTAATAGAGGATGTGCGACAACAGTTACCTGAAAGTGTGAAGATTGTAACATCAGGAAACGAATGGATGGATATTCAAAATCGTCACATGCATAAAGGTGTAGGAATGAAATTCCTACAGGAAAAATATCAGATTAAGCCAGAAGAATGTGCAGCTTTTGGAGATCAAATGAATGATTATGAAATGTTAAAACAGGTTAAGTATGCATATGCAATGTCTAATGCAGTAGAGCCTATTAAAGACATTGCATATGAAGTGATTGGCTCTAATGATGAACAAGCCGTGCTCAAAAAAATCAGTGATATTTTAAAAGAAAGTCAGTGATAAAATGAAAAAAGTAGAATTCGAACGCTTGAAATCAGTTACTGTTGGATTTGGTGGGATAAAAGGTAGCAAATATCAATTCGATGGTATTGAAGAGATGATTAAGAAACGTTTATTAGATGGATGGACGTATCTAGGGTATGTACCAGTCATAACAAGAAGCTCAGGCGACATAGAAACTCTCTCGTTGATTTTTGAAAAAGATGAATAACCTATGAGTCAACAAATATTGGATAAACTTATTGAGAACTATCATCTGAGTGAAAATGATCAACTGATTGCGACATACATGATTGAACATTTAGAGGATATTCCTCATTTATCGTCTAGAGAATTTGCGAAAAGAACATATACCACAGCAACATCTATTATTCGTTTTGTTAAAAAAATTGGATATAAAAATTACAATGATTTTAAATACCATATTGTTTTAATGTTAAAGAATATGGACTTAGAGGATTATGATATTTTTTCAGGAGAAGATATTTTGTCTATTTCTCATAAAATCAGCCAATTAGAATCTGAAGTGATTCAACAGACAAAAGATTCTTTAAATACAGATATTTTAAATGAAATAGCAAAACAGATAAATCAAAAGAAGTTTATTGATATATATGCAAATGATACCAATGCATCAATAAGTTATTATGCTGCTCACGTTTTGAGTCGTTTAGGTTTATTTGTGCATATTTATCAGGATACAGATTCATCATGCTTTAAATATAAATCATGATCATCTGATTATGATGATTAGTAAACATTCTAAAAATCCTTATCTTATAGATATAGCCAAGACATTATCAAAACGTCATATTTCTTATATTCTCATTACTGGAAAAGATGAAAATATTTTATCTCAGTATGCTTCATATGTGATACATACACCCTTTGATTCTCAAGCATCTCAGATTCAAGAGTTGTCATTCTACACATCGCTTAAATATGTTTTCGATATCCTTTATAGCTTATTGTATTCTATGACATATGAAAAGACTAAAAGATATGAACAATTATATGATCAAATCTTTTTTAAGAACCTGTAACATTGTCACAGGTTTTTCTTGTTTATGAGGTAAAATAGGTTGACAATGTTTCTTAAACTTAAACATGTCTTGTCTTTTGGTATGAAAGCGGTTATATTGAAGCTACAAGAGAAGGAGGAATAGAAATGATTAGAATTTTATTAGCGTGTGCAGGAGGTATGTCAACGAGTTTGCTTATGAACAAAATGAAAGAAGAAGCAGACAAAAGAGGTATTGAAGTTAGTGTAGATGCTGTAGGAGAAAAAACGATAGGAGATCATGTAGGTAAATTTGATGTTTTATTATTAGGGCCACAAGTCAGATATGTTTTAAAGAATGCTCAAGATATTGTTGGAGATAAGGCACCATTGGATGTCATTGATATGCGTGATTATGGAACAATGAATGGAGCAAAAGTTTTAGACAAAGCATTAAAGATGTATGAGGAATTTTATCATAAGAAAGTAGGAGAATAAGATGTCGTTACCTAAAAATTTTTTATGGGGTGGTGCAACCGCTGCACATCAGTTTGAAGGAGCTTATTTGGAAGATGGAAAGGGATTATGCAGTGGAGATGTTGTCACAAGTGAGATGGCAGAAATCATATTCAAAGACGTGTAACTTATACTTTACCAGATGGTCAATACGGTTCACAATTTGTCTTTCCATATAAAGATCTACCACAAGGAGCAAAGTTAATTTGTCATGAAAATGAATTTTATCCAACACATGAAGCTAGTGATTTTTATCATTACTATAAAGAAGATATTGCACTTATGGCAGAGATGGGTTTTAAATGTTATCGCATGTCAATCAACTGGGCAAGAATATTACCACATGGCGATGATGAATTGCCAAATGAAAAAGGGCTAGAATTTTATGATCGTGTTTTTGATGAGTGCTTGAAATATCATATTGAACCAGTCGTGACCTTATTACATTTTGAAACACCAGTTTCTCTTATCAATAGGTATGGAGCATGGATTGATCGTCGCTGTGTTGATGCATTTGTCAAATATTGTCATATAGTCATGAAGAGATATCAACATAAAGTCAAATATTGGATGACATTTAATGAGATTAATAATATGGAAATTTTACCTCTTTATGCAGGTGGATTATTAAAAAATGATGATCAATCTAAAGCAACTGCGACTTATCATCAATTCATTGCCAGTGCAAAAGTTGTTAAAATGGCTCATGAAATCAATTCTGAAATGAAAGTGGGTATGATGATTGCTTATACAGCCGCTTATGCTTTAACTTGCCATCCACGTGATGAATTGAAATTAATGAAAGACAATCAAATAAGACATTTTTACTGCGATGTACAATGTCGAGGACATTATCCAAAATATAAGTTAAAAGAATATCAAAGAAAAGGAATTCAATTACCTGTTTTAGAAGGTGATCAACAAATATTAAAAGAAGGAATTGTTGATTATATAGGATTGAATTATTATTCAAGTTCTTGTGTCAGTGGTGATGAAAATCAGGAAACGACAACAGGAAACATGACAACTTCAGTTATTAATCCATACTTGAAAACGAGCGAATGGGGATGGTTGGTTGATTCTGTTGGATTACGCATTGCTTTAAATCAGCTCTATGAAAGATATGAATTACCATTATTTATTGTTGAAAATGGTTTAGGTGCTATTGATCATATGGAAAATGGACAAATCCATGATATTTATCGTATTGAATATTTAAAGGAACATATTCATGAAATGAAAAAAGCTGTAGAAGAAGATGGTGTAGATTTAATGGGGTACACACCATGGGGATGTATAGATGTTATTTCTGCTGGAACAGGAGAAATGAGGAAAAGATATGGCTTAGTTTATGTAGATAAAGATGATAATGGAAATGGAACTTATAAGCGATATAGAAAAGATTCGTTTTATTGGTATCAAAAAGTGATACAATCAAATGGAGAAGAAATATAAGTTAAAGGAGATATGATGAAAATGGCAAAAGTAAAAATTACAGTTATTGATAAGAAATGCTATCCAGAATTACAAAAAGAATATTGTATGGAACCAGATGTAGGACCATGTCCTATGTTTGAAGTTGGGCAAGAGTTTATTATTGAAAAGGGAAATGGAAAAGATGATTTTTGGCATATGATGGATGGAAAGTTCTGTAGTGAAGCATGGGATTGTGTTAGCCGTTATATTTATGCTGGACTTCAGGGTGGTTCTATTATGAAGGGCTGGATGAAAAGAGAAAACGAAATGATTGCTTGTTGTAATGATGGAACAAGACCCGTTATTTTTAAAATTGAAAGATTGGATGAAGAAGTATCTGAATAGGTCCTTTTTCAAATTATGAAAGGGTTTTCTTGGCAAATTGATTGCAAACTTAACCATAAAAGTATTATAATTATTTTAATAGAAAAGGAGGTTGGTTTATATGTTTAGTCTGTTTGATATTAATCATCGTTTACAGAAATTAACTTTAAGCAGAATTAAGCAAATGTGTCGTCGTAATAAGACTGTCATTGATGATCAGAAACTTAAAGTTATTTTGAAGATTATCAAGGATAATCCTCATGCTGTTATTGATGAAGATTATCATCCTTTGTTATTGGTAGAGATTAGTAAAGAAACCAACCTAGAGGTTTCAAAACGATTTAAGCCAATATTAGAAAACTATATCATGCAAGAAATTAAGTAAAATATGAAGCTCAGATGTCTGAGCTTTTTCTTTTGTCAAAAAAACCACGTTTTATGCGTGGTTAAATATTTAAATACAGGGCTTTTTTGTTATGATTTACTCTAATGGTTTTTGATAAAATTGACCTTTAATATCTTTTGAACGAATGATATTGATAAAGACAGAAGGATCAAGATTTTTACATAAATGACTGACATGTCTCACTTCATCAGCACCTATGACAGTATATAAAATTGTTTTTTGCTCATGTGTATAACATCCTTCTCCTTGAATCAAAGTCACTCCATGATGTGTATATTTCATAATTTCTTGACTTAAAAGATGGGGTTTTTGTGTAATGATGATAAGAGTAATCTTATGATCTTTTTGATGGAAATTTTCAATGATTTGCGTTGAAACAAATTGAAAAATTATAGAATACATGGCTGCTTCAAAGCCAAATAGAAAACCAGCAAAAATTAATATAAGCATATTAAAAATAAAAATAAAATTCCATGATGGTTGTTTTAATTTATATGATAGATAGATAGCGACAAAATCAGTTCCTCCACTTGAAGCTCCGCCATATAAAGCAATTACAATTGCAATACCATTCAAAATTCCACCAAATACAGCAACAAGTAATGGATCATATGTTATAGGAGTACTGGGAATGATATCAACAAGAAAAGAATTTAAAATAATCATTAAAATAGAATAACTTGTAAATTTTTTTCCTATAAAATAAAAACCGATAAGTGCAGGGATAGCATTAAGAGAGATGTTAATAATAAAATAGGGGATATTCATTTCAAAGAATTGATAAAATGATCTTTGTAATAATAGGGATAATCCATTAAAGCCACTAGGAATGAGACCGACAGCATTAACAAAAGTTTTAATATTAAAGGACATTATAAGTGATGCAAGCAAAACGCATAGAAAACAAAATAGATACTTTTTTAAAAAATGATACATTTTAACGATTGAAATATTCTTGAGGAATTGGACATACGTATTCTTGATTGTGAGTACGTTTTTTTTGTTCTTGTTTTGCTTGTAAAATAATGTTTTTATCTTCAAATAAATGAATACATGTTTGAAAAAGAACTTCGCTAGCGTATAGCATACCTTTTATTGCATAGCTGGATGTACCTTGTGCAACTTGAATCCAAGAATGTGGTTGTGTTCCTAAGCAGAAACAGGCGCAATGAAGTTGAACGAGAGGAACGATTTGACTGACATCCCCCATATCTGAAGAAGCAGTTTCAATAACATCTTGTGGAGAATAGGGGAGAATGAAATCGCCGTATGGATGCTCCTGACATAAATTTTTTCTATAGTCTAATTGAAAAGCAGGAATTAAACCTAGATCATGATACCAATCATCACCAATGATTTTACGATAATTATCAATATATTGTTTTTCTTCATTGGTGTACTGAGGTAAAGGAATTTTTTGCATAACCTCATAGACAAGTGTCCCCAAAGTATCATTAGGAATTACATTGCTGACGGCTTTATTAAAAGCAATATCAACTGTTGTCCCTGTCATTAAAGCTGCGCCTTTGGCGATATTTGAGACTCTTTCAAAAAGTTTTTGGACAGTTTGATTATTTCGACTGCGAATGAGATAGAGAACTTCTGCTTCTGATTGAACAACATTTGGAGATATTCCACCTGTATTTGTTATGGCATAATGGATACGATCTGTCATTTCCATATGTTCTCTTAAATAATTGACTCCAATATCCATAAGCTCAACAGCATCTAAAGCACTTCTACCTTTTTCAGGGGCAGAACCAGCATGACTGCTTAATCCATGGAAACGAAAATAATATTGACAATTAGCAAGCATACTTCCCATCATAACAGTATTCATAGTACTTGGATGCCAAGTCAGGGCAATATCAATCTGATTAAAGATACCAGAACCAGCTAAATACGTTTTACCTGCACCATTTTCTTCAGCAGGACAACCAAAAATAACAATAGAACCACAGTTAGGATGATGGTCAATATATTCTTTTATTAATAAGGCAGCACCAACAATACCGGTTCCTATTAAATGATGGCCACACCCATGACCATTATTTGTTTCTTCTCTGGGACAATATGTGAAATAATCTGCTTTTTGACTTAAGCCATTTAAAGCATCATATTCAGCTAATAATCCAATAACTGGTTTTTGATGTCCATAAGTTGCTTTAAAAGCAGTCGCTATACCAGCTACGTTTTTTTCTATTTGAAATCCATATGAAGCTAAAGTTTTTGTCAGTAATTCAACAGTTTTAAATTCTTGATAACCTAATTCAGAAAAGGACCAAATTTGTGAATTAATAGATTGCAATAAATCTTTATATTGATGAATACTCATAAAATAAACCTCCTATATTAAAAAGAAATATACAAGTAAAGGAATCGTTATCACAGAAAGTAGTGTAGAAATAAAGATTGTCTGTACAGCCAATTGTTCGTTTTGATGATAAGTTTTAGCATATAATGCAGCGCTATTCGCTACTGGCATAGCTAATATAATGAGAGCAATTCCTTTGACGATATCGTTTTGAATCAACTGAAATAAAGGCATAAAACCGATTGGTAATATAAAATTAATAAAAATACAGAATAGATAAATACGACCCTGACATAACATTTGCTTAATATCATATTGTGACATAGTCAAACCAATAATAAACATGGATAATGGAGTTGTCATATTTCCGATACTTGTACAGAAATCAGCGATAGGTGTGGGAATTGGTACAGAAAAGATATATATGATAAAAGCTAATAAAGAGGAAATAATACCAGGGGTCATTAATTTTCGAAAGGAAAAATGAAATTCATGTTGATTTTGATAATTCATCATTAAAATACCAATAGAAAATAAAGAAATATTAAAGCCAATGTTAATCATAGCAGTGTATAACAAAGCACCTTGTCCATAGATAGATTGAATCAAAGGGAATCCCATAAAACCAACATTGGGGTAACTGATCATAAACATATATAAAGATGCATCTTTTTGAATATGCAATACTTTTATGATGACATAGGCAATGATGGGTAATAGAAATACTAATAAAAAGCTGGCATAGAGAATATCTATAATTGGCATTTGATCAAAATGAGAAGTTGTAACGGAAGATAAAATCAAAAAAGGCATAGTGATATTCAAAACAAATTTTGTTAGATCATTGGAAAACTGATAATGAAAAAGATGACATTTACCTATGAAAAAACCTAAACAGATCATCATGAATAATTGGAGCAATTGTATCAAAATAACAGTTATACTCATATACGTAACTCCCAATCAACATATTGAAGAATTAATGCCATAGCAACCTGAAATCCTATAGGAATACTGTTTATATCAATCCATTCATGGTAAGTATGAGCATCACCGCCAATGATTGTGCCAATTGTATTTGCGCAAATTCCATATGATAAAGGAATATTAGAATCAGTCGAATTTTCGCATAGAATAACATCTTTTTTATAGAAGTGTTGAATGATGTTCAGATTTCTATTTGTAAATTTTTCCATTTTTTCTTGTGATAAAGGTCCATTACCAGGACGTTCTCCTAATACTTTGATTTGAATATCAACATGTTTATTATTTATATGATGAATGATGTTTTGAAATGACTGTTCCATAATATCAAGACATTGTTGACTTGACGAACGAAATTCATATGTGACAGAAGCGTGGTTAGCGATAACATTGATTGCACTTCCACCTTCTATTTTTCCGAAATTAAAAGTTGTTTTTGCTTCTGTTGGCAAAGAAATTTGATTGAGTTGTGTAATTATCTTTGCAATCCAAGTGATTGCATTTTCTTGACCAAAATTAACATAGGAGTGACCACCATCTGTTGTGACATCAATCTGATAACGTTTGGAACCAACTGCACAGCAGGTACATTCATTTAAATAGCCATCCAAAGAAATGAATTCTTTAATCTGTGAATGGTATTTTTCAATGATTTCACGACAACCCATTGAATTTCCTAGACCTTCTTCTCCTGAGTTAATAACAAATAAGATTTGATATTTAGGTTTAAGTTTCTTTTCGATCATATATTTTATTGTCATTAACATATTGACCATATTAGCTGTATCATCTCCAATACCTGGGGCAAAAAGTTTGTCATCAATTTGTTGAACTTGGATATCCTGAATATCAGGAAAAGCAATGTCATTGTGAGCCATAATCACGATGATTTTGTCATTGCAATACCCTTCAATAGGACAGATCACATTATGAACATGATCCATATATGCATTTGCACCTAGTGATAATAGCCAATTCAAACAAAAAGTAGCACGCTTTTTTTCATGAAAAGTTGGAGAAGGAATTTCTGTCAGTTTTTTTAATAATTGAATATTTTCTTCAAAATGCTGTTGAATATATATTGTTTCTTCATATGTTAAATAATCCATAAATAACTCCTTATTGAATCTCTGTTTTAGCCACACGATCATATAAAGCAATGTGATTTCTATGACAAAGCATATAAATAATCATAATGACAGATAGAATGAAAACGAATGTATTGATATAAGGTGTTAATGAAATTGAAGAAAACAAAGAAATAAACTGAACGATTAAAGAGGTCAAAGAAGTTAAGCAAAGCATATATATGCATTGTCTGATGCATAATGAAGAAAAAGAGGAGTAGCTGATTTTATATTTCATAATTTTCTTCCCAATCGTTTGTCCATGAAAGAAATATGGAATGATAAGAAAATATAGGATGAGTGCGAATATGCTTAGTAAGAGTAAAATGGAAGATATTGGTTGAGAAAATAAAGAGATATCTTGAGAAATCTGATGAAATTGATAATATGTAGCGAGTGAAATAGGAATTGTAGATAAAAGTGTACCTAAGTATAAATCAATAAAGTAAGCAAAAGCCCTTTTTATAAGTGATATATTATTCATTTTTTATCCCTCCTGTGAAAAAAGGCATGTTTTTCATGCCTTTTGTTTTATTGTCTTGTAGCAATTTGTTCATTATCATATTCTTGCTTATCCTGCATTTTAAAGAATGGATAATAGATGGCCATACTGACAAGAATGAGAACAATTTGCAAAACAGCACCTTGCCAACCACATAATAAGAATCCTGAAATAATAGGTGGAGTTGTCCAAGGGACTTCAACACCAATGCTTACTGGAACTAATCCAAAGAATGTAGTAGCATAAGTTACTATAGCAACAGCAATATTCGCGATAATAAATGGAATTGCCATAATTGGGTTGAGAACAATTGGTAATCCAAAGACAATAGGTTCATTGATATTGAATAAAGCAGGTACAATAGATAATTTTCCTAATGCCTTATATTGAGATGATTTAGCAGTAAGAAGAATCACAATAGCTAAACCTAAAGTTGCAGCAGTTCCTCCAATTTTAACAAAGTTAGCAATAAATTGATAATTGACGATATTGGTAGCGGCTTGTCCTAATTCAAGTGCAGCAGCATTTTCAGCTGAAAGTGATCTCCAAATAGGATTCATAACAGCAGAAACAATAGAAGAACCATGTAAACCAAAGCACCATAAGATAGCTTCAATAAATAGCACAATACAAGTTGCTGGTAAAGTACTACCTAGTGATTGTAATGGCTGTTGTAGGATTGTAAAAATAAAGTTTTGTGCACTACCAAAGTCAGTGTTTACAAAAATTAGTCGAATAATATTGAAGATAATAAAGATAATGGCAGCTGGAATTAAAGATTCAAATGGTTTTGCTACGTTTTGTGGGACAGCATCAGGAAGTTTAATTGTCCATCCTCTATTTAAAATAAAACGATATATTTCAACTGCTAAACAAGATGAAATAATAGCTAAAAATAAACCAGAAGCACCAAAATTATCGATTGGTAATCCTTTAGCATTGTCTGCATCTACAATCAAAGGAGTGAGCATAAAATAAGAGACGAAAGCAACGATAATAGATTCACGACTTCCAATTTTATAATGATTTGCTAAAGATTTAGCAATTCCTACAACAACATATAATGACATCAAACCATAGCTGATACGATATGGAAACATAAAGATATCATTCCAGTTTTCTCCTAATATACCAGCCATAAATTCTTCATAACCATTTATTGGAATACTTGTTAATAATAGAAATATAGATCCTACAATAATAATTGGCATAACACCAAAAAAACCTTCTTTGATAGCTGTCAAATATCTATTGCTACTAATTTTCATAGCAATAGGGACAAGCTTTTCATTCATTTTTTCGAACACACTATTCATTTTTTACCCTCTTTCCTTAATCAAATTTTGTTTGACCATTTGTTTCAATGACTTTCTTATACCAATAAAAAGATTTCTTTAAGTAACGTTTTAATGTTCCTTTTCCCTCATCATCTTTATCAACATAAATAAAACCATAGCGTTTTCTCATCTCACCTGTTCCTACTGAAACAATATCAATAGGACCCCAACAAGTATATCCAATAACATCAACATCATCTTCTTGAATGGCCTGCTTTAAAGCTTCAATATGACTTCCTAAATATTCAATACGATAATCATCCTGAATAGATCCATCTTCTTCAATATGATCAATAGCTCCCAAACCATTTTCAACAACAAATAAAGGTAATTGATAACGATCATAAAGCTCATTTAATGCAATTCTTAGTCCAGTTGGATCAATTGGCCAATCCCAATCATTTCTCTTGAGATATGGATTAGAACGTTCAACAATCAGTTCTTTGCCATCAGGACTTGAAGCAATCGAAGAAAAATAATAACTAAAGCCAATAAAATCAACTTTTCCTTCTTTTAAAATATCTTCATCTCCTTCTTCCATAGAAAGAGTTGCTCCCATACGTTTGAGCTGAGCTGTACATGTATTAGAATAATATCCTTTACACATAACATCTCCATAGTAGAAATTAGGCATCATATGATATCTTCTTGCAAGAACATCATTAGGATGACAAGTCTTAGGATAAGTTGTTGGATATTGGAACATACATCCTATTTTTAAAGTGGGATCAATGCGATGAGCCAATATAACTGCTTTTGCACTTGCTAGCATCATATTATGAGAAACAAGGGCTTTCACATCTGCAGGGTTTTCATTTTCCTGATAAATAATTCCAGCTTGATGATATGGTTGTTTTTGATTCATTGTTTCGTTGATTTCATTAAAAGTCATCCAGTATTTGACTTTATGATGATATCTACGGAAAATAACATCACAATAATGTTCAAAGAAATCAATTAGCTTTCGATTTCTCCATGAACCATATTTCTGAACAAGATATAATGGCGTTTCATAATGTGAAATCGTAACAATGGGCTGAATACCATATTTAAGTAATTCATCGAAAACCTGATCATAAAAAGCTAAGCCTTTTTCATTGGGTTGTTCTTCATCACCATGTGGGAAGATTCTTGGCCAGTTAATTGACATACGGAAACATTTGAATCCCATTTTTGCAAACAAAGCAATATCTTCTTTATAATGATGATAGAAATCAACACCTTCATGACTCGGATAATAACAATCCTCATGAACGTAGCTATGAATTTCTCTGGGAACGCCATGACGAGCTCCCATTTCCACATCAGCAATGCTTAAACCTTTACCATCTTCAAGATAGGCACCTTCATATTGATTTGCTGCTGTGGCTCCTCCCCATAAGAAATTGTCCCTTATTTTCATATAAAAACCTCCTTGCATGTTTAAATATACATGCAAAGAGGCTTAAAAAAAATATGTGTTGAACATCATTTAACACTGTTAAAAAATTTGTCAAAAAAACGAAACAGAAAATTGAACAGTGTTATTTTTTGTCGGCATCATCAATTAAAATAGGATTGCTAGAACTACGTTTATTTTCAAATTTATGAGTAACATTCATTTTATATTCAAGATTGTCAGCATAATTTAGTGAAAAATAAGTTGCATATAAAGTGTCCAAAAGAAAGAAAATTGATAGATTACTATTAAAATTTGCAATATTATGAGTTAATCTTTCTCTAGTAGAAATAAAAAGATTGATATCACTCATCTGATTTAATGTGTTTTCTCCAAAAGATGTCATAGAAATAAATGGAATCTTTTTGATAATGCAGGTTTGTGCCATGTCAATAATATTTCCTGTTTCACCAGAGTATGAAATAAAGATGACACAATCACGATTCGTAATACAATTCATTTCATATCTTTGATAATTTAAGTTATTCGTAATATAAACGTTTTTTCCTATTTTCATCATTTTTTCTTTAAATGATTCTGCAATGTTAAGTGCAGTACCAAAAGAATAAATATGAATATTTTGAGCTTTAGATAATGTGAGAACAGCTTTTTGTAGGGAATCATGATGTAATAAAGATAATGTATCTTTAATTGTTTCTTCATAAAGAGTTCCCATTTTATTAGCAATCATAAAAAAAGTATCTTTTTCATTGAAAGGAATATTAGGATCAACATTTCCAAATTGTTGGTCAAGATATTGTATTTCTTTTAAATATGCACTTTTAAAATGATCAAATCCTTTAACACCAACTTTTTCACATAGATTTAAAACTGTTCCTGGAGAAGTATATGTTTCTCTTGCGATTTTTCTGGCTGAAATATCTTTGATATCTTCACCAAGATTAATAATATAATCAGCGATAATCATTTCACTCTTTGAAAAATTTTCTTTTTGAATTAATTTATCAACTAAAAGCATAAACCCACACTCCTTATGTCGTTATTGTAACATATTATTCTTAAAGAAATCATGTGATTTTTATGACTTATTATTTAGAAATTTTAGGAAATATTTCAATGATTTTTCTTGATATGTCTTTGATGAGGAGAGAAGACATATAAGCTATTCTATTTTTATAGAATAGTAGATTTTATATAAATGGTGCGAAATACATAGGCATAAATTGTATACCATTTTCTTGTTTGTAGTCTTTTTGTGAAAAGATATAACAGTTCTTAATGTGTTTCGAATATTTTTTGTAAATTCACATATAGAATCATGTTTACCCAATCCTGAAGATTTGACTTCAATAGCTGAAATTTTACTACCATCAGAAATTAAAAAGTCTATCTTATAATAATGAGTGCTATTTTCTTTATCCCATGTATGATAATATAATTCCCTATCTTTTGAAGCTAACAACTGAGCCATTAAATTTTCATATAGATACCCTAAATTTGCTGGTAATTTATCAGAAAGAAGTTTAGCATATATTTCATTTTCTGTAATAGGTCGATCAATAAACATAAGTGTTACAAATAATCCTGTATCGGATAAATAGAGTTTATAGCTATTTAAATCCTTCGTTAAAGTCAAACTCACTCTTGGGTCAGTTGAATTGTAGCATGGTAATACAGTTTTAGAATCAAATAAATCAAATAATAATTCTTCTTTAAACGTTGTTCTCTTTTTGAGTGCAGAAGAAATACGATATTTTTTAAGGTCTTTAGCTAATTGAGAAGGGATTGAATGATAAAGTGCAGAAATTTTTCCAGATGGATCTATTTTTTTAAAATCTTCTTCATACAAATGAATGATTTGGCGTTTGACGTTATCTATAGTAGAAAAATTATTTCCATTAACATATGCTTCAACGGCTTGAGGCATACCCCGACTGCCATATAAATTCTAATGTCTCTCATAAGTTTTCTATTCACTTCTTGACCAATGGCTGTTTTCATATCAAACAGTTGTTTGATTAAATTGTAATTATTTCCTGTCGCATTGCAGAATTCCTCATAATCCATAGGATACACTTCAATCTTCATTTCTTCAGAAGGAATTAAGATATCTTTCACATTTTTTTAATGGATATCAAAGAACCGGTTTCAATATAATGATATCTTCCATCTTTTACCAAATGCTTAATGGCTTGTCTAGCTTTAGGAAATAACTGTACTTCATCAAAGATAATCACTGATTCATGTTCATATAAATTAATTCCAGTAATTGCCTGTAACCTTAAAAAAACATATTTAAATTATTAATATCATCAAAGCAAGATAATATATCAGGTGAAGCAATTGAAAAATCTATAAGAATATATGATTTATATTCATTTTCGGCAAATAATTTGGCTATTGTTGATTTCCCTACACGTCTTGCTCCCTCTAATAAAACAGCATAGTTATCAGCATAATGAGATTTCCAATCTGCTAACTTATCATAAGCTTTTCTTTTAAAATACATGGTAACCACTCCTTTATTGCGTTTCTTCAATATTATTTTAGACTAAATAATGCATTTCTTCAAAATTATATATTTTAAGATTTGATATTGATATGAAATCCATATGTTTATATTATGATTTATGAGATTATAATTATTCATTAATTTTTTGGCTTTGAATTACAAATCACAAAACGCGTTCATTCTTTACATCACATTATTCATTGCAGGCAATCAACAAATAAAGGGCTTTGTTTATGAAGAGAATTATCCATTTTATTATTATAGAGGGCAAAAATTTGAACTCTTTTTTAGAAAATCTTTCATAATTTTTTTCATTATTATTCATTTTTATATGTATAGTGAAGATAGGAAAGGTGATATTATGAAGGTTTTATTATACTTTGAAAATCAGAATTTGATAAAAAAATCAGGTATAGGGAGAGCACTTAAACATCAAATCAAAGCATTACAGTCACAGGGCATAGAATATACTTTAGATCCTCAGGATTCTTTTGATATTGCACATATCAATACTGTTGGACTACAAAGTCAATGGCTTATACATCGTTGTCATCAGATGAATAAAAAAGTGATTATTCATGCTCATAGTACAGAAGAAGATTTTAGAAATTCATTTATTTTATCTAACCAGATATCATTTCTATTTAAAAAACGATTAAAGACAGTTTATTCAAAAGCAGATTGTTTGATTACACCTACAGTATATTCAAAGAAACTTATTAGTCATTATGTGGATAAAAGTATACCTATATATGCCATTAGTAATGGCATTGATATTGAAGAATATCATGATAATAAAGATAGTATTCAATTATTTAGACAATATTTTCATTTGACGTTGCAACAAAAAGTTGTCATTTGTGTTGGATTGTTTTTTCAAAGAAAAGGTATATTAGACTTTATTGAAATAGCTCAAAAACTGCCTCAATATACTTTTATCTGGTTTGGAGATATATCTTTATATACTATACCCAGTCATATTCGTCATGTGATTAAACATCATCCACCAAATGTGATTTTTCCAGGTTATATAACTGGAGATGTTATTAAAGGTGCTTATTGTGGAGCAGATGCATTTTTCTTTCCAAGTTATGAAGAAACAGAGGGAATTGTTGTTTTAGAGGCATTAGCTTCTTATCAACAGGTTATTATCCGAGATATACCGGTTTATGAGGATTGGTTGACACATGGGAAAAATTGTTATAAAGGAAAGGATAATGATGAATTTATTGAATTAATACAAAATGTTGTAGAAAAGAGATTTCCACACTTGGGTAAAGAAGGAAGAAAAGTTGCAGAAAAACGTTCGCTTCAAAGAGTAGGGCAACAGCTTAAAAGTGTATATCAATCAGTTATTTGATGTGCTTGGCACATCTTTTTGATTAAGGGTTGCATTTTCGATTTTAGCCATTGTACAATGTTTAAAAAGAGGGAGGAAAACGATGAAAAAAATAGAAATGGTTGTGATGGATATGGATGGGACATTGTTAACATCTCAACAAAAAATACTCCCATATACAAAAGAGATTTTAATGCATTTACAAGAACAAGGGGTTGCCCTTGTTCTAGCAAGTGGGAGAGATGTGAATAGTTTAGAATTTTATGGAAAACAATTGGATATGCATCACTATTTACAAAGTGGATATATTGTATTAAATGGTTTAGAGATTTATAACTCAAAAAAAGAATGTTTAGATGCTAAAAAGAGGTTATCAAGAGAAGATATTTTTATTTTAGATGAAATTGCTCAAAAATCATTATTTGATATGGTTATTTTCTTTGAAAAATGCTTGTATATTTTAAATCATGGAAACACAGGGATTATGGAAGAACATTTTATGGATAGAGAAAAGCATCATATTGACGATGTCAAAGATATTCCTCAAGAATTATTTACATCAGTTAAGAAAGTAGCTTTTATTCAAAATGAAACAATCATCCAAGATCTTTTACCTGACATTCAAAAACAAATGTCTGAGCGATTTGAAATATGTAAAGTAGAAAAAGATTGGATAGAAATCAATCCAGCACATGCGACAAAAGGTCAAGCTCTGCTTCAATTATCAAAGATGAAAAAGATATCAATAGAAAATGTGATTGCCTTTGGCAATGGTGAAAATGATATAGACATGTTGAAGATAGCAGGTTGTGGTGTTGCGATGGAAAATTCATTTGAAACGGTGAAGGCGGTTGCTGATGATGTCTGTTTAGATAATGAACATGATGGTATCGGTATTTATTTAAAAGAAAGGATGGCAGAATCATGTTAGATCAAGATAATATATGTTTGTCAATAGAAAGACAGCAGGCAAAATATAAAAGTATTTCCCCGGAAATCGTGCAAACATCATCATTTCAATTTGATAATTTTCAACATTATGTAAATGTCAATACGAATTATGAAGCAGCATATACATATACAAGAGGAGAGAATCCAACACTGGCAATCTTAGAAAAGAAGATAGCAAAACTGGAAAAAGGAGAATGCGCAAAAGTTTTTGCTTCAGGAATGGGAGCCATCAGTGCCACAATATTAAGCCTTATCCAACAAAAAGAACATATTTTGATTGTGAATACTGTCTATGGTTCATCAGTGAAATTGATTCAAAGTCTCAATCGCTTTGGTGTTGAGAGTACAAAAATAGATATTTCTTCAACAGAAGATATTTTTAAATTTGTTAAAGAGAATACAAAAATGATTTATTTTGAAAGTCCATCTTCGCAAAAATTTGAAATGCTGGATTTAGAAATGATCAGTCAGTTTGCAAAAGAAAGACATATTATCACAGTGATTGATAATACATGGGCGACACCTCTGTTTCAAAATCCTTTAGTACATGGTATTGATATTGTCATTCATTCATGTTCGAAATATATAGGTGGACATAGTGATTTGGTTGGAGGTGTTGTTGTTTCGCATCAACATTATATACAAAAAATAGATTAATTTGGACAAATACTTTTAGGTGCCACAATGTCACCTATGAATGCCTGGCTGGCTTTAAGAGGTTTAAGAACATTACCAGTTCGTTTGAAACATCAAGAAGAAAGTGTCAAACAAATGATTCAATTTTTACAGCAGGATGAACGCATTCAGAAAATTTATCATCCCTTAGTTCATACGGAGCCTCATCTAAGAGATAAGTATTTAAAAGGTTATGGAAGTTTATTGGGATTTGTATTAAAAGATGCCTCGCCAGCCATTATTGAAACTTTTATTGATTCCCTGCAACATTTCACTTTAGCATATAGCTGGGGAGGATTTGAGAGTTTGGTTATGCCCGTATTTAAAGGAAATAATCAACAAGAGCTTAAACAAAGAGGATTGGATATGGGGCATATGAGAATGTATATTGGTTTGGAAGAAGTGAATCTTCTTATAGAAGATATTCAAAATGCATTGGATTGTGCTTATAAATAATAAGAGGGGAGATAATCATGATGAAAATGGCCTTTTTTGATATTGATGGAACTTTAATCAATGCACAAAATGGGATGATGGAACCTGATAAAGAGACAAAAAAAGTATTGAAACAATTTCAACAACAAGGAAATAAAATTATTATTGCTTCAGCAAGAGGTGTGATTCCTGATGGTTTAAAAGATATTCATTTTGATGGCTATATTTTCAGTGATGGTCATTACATTGTTTATGATGATCAAGTTCTCATTGATGATATGATGACTTTATCAGAGATTCAAAAACAGATGGAAGTCTATCAGAAATATCATGGTCGTGCAATGTTTTATGGACGTCATCAGGAATGGTGTAGCTGTATCGAAGATGAATTAGTTAAAAAACATCGTATAATGTTCCAGGGGACTGATCAAAAACCGGATGGTGTTATAGAACAATTTCAACCTCAAGATATACAATCCATCAGTTGTTGTGTTTTGTTTGAAACGGTTGATCAATTATGGAATGCATACCATGAATTAGAAAATGATATGACTATGGTTGCCTATGATCAAGGATTAATTCGTATGGATGTTTATCATAAGGGCTACAAAAAAGGAACGGCATGTCAGTATTTGTATCAAAAGCTAGGAGTTTCTCAAGACAATACTTATGCTTTTGGAGATGGCATTAACGATATTGAAATGTTTGAACTGGTTGGACATGGTATTGCAATGGGAAATGCTGTGAATCCATTGAAGAAGGTTGCAGAATATGTCACAGATGATGTTGAACATCAAGGGATTGTTCAAGCATTTCAAAAGTATTTTGGCATAAAGGAGGAATAAAACAATGGCACTTGTACAAGTTGATTTTTTATCAGAGAAGTTAATGAGAACAGTCACAATTAATGCGATTATCCCAGTTGATAAAAATTCAAATCAGCCACAAAAGAAATTAAAAACTTTGTATTTACTTCATGGGATATTTGGTAATTATACAGATTGGGTATCAGGGACACGTATTCAAAGATGGGCACAGGATCATGATTTGGCTGTGATTATGCCTTCAGGAGAAAATAAATTTTATGTAGATAATGAAAACTCTCATGAATATTATTCACAATTTATTGGAGAAGAACTCGTTCAAATCACCAGAGCTATGTTTCCTCTTTCTCATAAGAGAGAAGATACTTTTATTGCAGGATTATCAATGGGTGGTTATGGAGCCATCATTAATGGTTTGAAATATCATCAGACTTTTGGCTATATTGCAGGATTATCTTCAGCTTTATTGATTGATACTTTTGTGAATGCAAAAGATGGAGATGATGTTCCATATATGTATAAAAGAAGTTATTTGACATCCGTTTTTGGAAATCTTGATGAACTCAAAGGAAGCGATAAAGATTATAAAGCTTTGATTGAGAAGTTAGATAAGAAAGATATTCCAGCTATGTATATGGCATGTGGTGTAGATGATCCTTTGATCAAAGAAAATAGAGATTATCGTGACTTCCTTAAAGCTCATGATATTTCAGTGACATATGAAGAAGGAAAAGGGGCACATGAATGGGATTTTTGGGATCGATATATTGAACATGTGCTAGCATGGTTACCAATTAATGAAAAAAATGAAGGGCTAAGTAGTGGACATATAGCATAAAAATGAAAAAAAATTAACTTGACCTCGAGTTAACTTTAGAGTGTATAATAAGCATGATGATGAATAGGAGGAAAAATTATGGCAAAAAAACTTGGTTTTGGATTAATGAGACTACCATCACTTGATGAAAATGATCCTTCAAAGATTGATATTGAACAAGTGAAGAAAATGGTTGATACTTTTATTGATAATGGTTTTACATATTTTGATACCGCTTGGATGTATTGTGGTTTTAATAGTGAAAATGCTGCAAGAGAAGCATTGGTAGAACGTCATGATCGTCAGAGCTATACACTAGCTACAAAATTACATTCTGGTTTTATTCAAACAAAAGAAGATAGAGATAAAATCTTTAATGAACAGTTGAAGAAAACAGGTGTAGAATATTTTGATTATTATTTACTTCATGATATTAATACACATAGTATTGAAATTTATAATCAATTAGATTGTTTTACTTGGATTCAAGAAAAGAAAAAACAAGGTTTAGTGAAAAAGATTGGATTCTCTTTCCATGATGGTCCTGAATTATTAGAAAAAGTTTTACAGGAACACCCAGAATTTGAATTTGTTCAATTACAAATCAATTACTTGGATTGGGATAGTGTTGGTGTACAATCACGTAAATGTTATGAAGTTGCAACTAAATATCATAAACCAGTCATTGTCATGGAACCAGTCAAAGGTGGAACTCTTGCGAAAGTTCCAGAAGAAGTTGAAAAGATGTATAAAGATTATCATCCAGATATGTCCGTTCCTTCTTGGGCTATTCGTTTTGCAGCAAGTCTTGATAATGTCATGATGGTTTTAAGTGGTATGTCAAATATGGAACAATTACAAGATAACATTTCATATATGAAAGATATGAAACCATTAAATGAGGAAGAATATCAATTGGTATATAAAGCTGTAGACATGATTAACTCAACAATTGCGATTCCATGTACAGGATGTTCATATTGTACAGAAGGTTGTCCAATGCATATTGCTATTCCTAAATATTTCTCTTTATATAATGCAGATTTACAGGAAGTGGAAGAAAAAGGATGGACACCTCAAGGTGAATATTATGCTAATCTTACAAAAACATTTGGTAAAGCTAGTGAATGTATTGGATGTGGTCAATGTGAATCTGTTTGTCCACAACATTTACCTATCATTGAAGATTTACAAAAAGTTGCTGCACATTTTGAAAAATAGAAACATTCAGAATCAGTTGAAAAGCTGATTCTTTTTTATGATGTCAAAAAGTTTGAAAAACGCATATATTATGTTATATTAGTTGGCATAAACATATGAAAAGGGGACGAGATATGAAAAAAAGAATAGGTATAACATGTAGTGAAGAATTACAAAATGATAAATACGTTCATTTCATTAATCATGATTATTTACATGGAATGATTGAAGCGGGAGCTGTTCCTGTTTTATTACCACCCATTCCTGTAGAAGATATTGAAATGCAAATTGAATCTATAGATGGTTTAATGGTTATTGGGGGTTGTGATGTCAATCCGTTGGTTTATAATCAGGAACCACAGCCATTATTAGGGGAAACAGATTATCCTAGAGATTTATATGAAATAGCTCTTATTCAGGCATGTGCCCAAAAGAAACTGCCTATCTTTGGTGTTTGTCGTGGATTGCAAGTCATCAATGTCGCTTTTGGCGGAACGCTTTATCAAGATCTTTCCTATGCTCCACAGAAAACTTTCTTACATTCTCAAAAAGAAAGAAAAGAATGTGCAAGCCATATAATGAAAGTTGAAAAAAATAGTTTTTTATATCCTATTTTTCAAGATAAAGGATATGTGAACAGCTTTCATCATCAGGCCATTGATCAGTTAGGTGAAAATTTAAAAGCAGTCGCATGGAGTGATGATCAAATTATTGAAGCGATTGAACATACATCTTTACCTGTGACAGCCGTTCAATTTCATCCTGAAGGTATGTGCGCAACAGATAAAAAAATGCAGGAAATCTTTAATCAGTTTATTAGACAATGTTAATGCTTTTTAAGCATTGTTAATGATGAAATTTAAGTATTAGATATTTGAAAAGACACGTTATATAATAAGAGCAGATAGGAGGTTATATAATGAAAGATGTAAAAACATTGTTCCCAATTGGAACTGAAAATACTGCATTTGCTCAATATTTTATTGGTCAAAGTTATTTGGCCCCACTAGCTGAAAGTTTACCAGTCAGCAACGTGACATTTGAACCAGGATGTAGAAATAATTGGCATATTCATCATAAAGGTGGACAAATTTTACTTGTGACTGATGGAAGAGGATGGTATCAGGAATGGGGAAAACCTGCCAGAGAATTAAAACCTGGTGATACTGTAGATATTCCACCAGAAGTGAAACATTGGCATGGAGCTGCAAAAGATAGCTGGTTTTCTCATATTGCTATTAGTGTACCTGCAGAAGGTGCCTCTAATGAATGGTTAGAACCTGTTACTAATGAAGAATACAACAAGTTATAGGTTCTAAAGAGGGCTTTGATATGGAAAAAGCAAAAGTTTATTTTATTAAAGATATCACACCAGAAAACTTGATCAAAGCATATGAAGTTTTAGGGAAAAAACTGGAAGGCAAAGTTGCAGTGAAAATGCATTCTGGTGAAAAAGGCAATCAGAACTATTTAAGACCTGAATTCGTGCAGGATGTCATCAAACATGTCAATGGGACTGTTGTAGAATGCAATACTGCCTATGCAGGAGCTAGAAATACAACAGAAAAGCATAAGAAGCTTATTGAAGAACATGAATGGACAAAGTATTTTCCATTTGATTTGTTGGATGAAACAGGACCAGATATGGAACTGGATATCCCTAATGGAAAAATCTTAAAGAAAAATTATGTTGGAAAAGATTTAGCTAAATATGATTCATTGATGGTCTTATCACACTTTAAAGGACATGCTATGGGTGGTTATGGAGGAGCATTGAAACAACTTTCTATTGGTTGTGCCTCATCAGCAGGAAAGACATTAATCCATACAGCCGGAGTGACAGATGATCAATATGTTTTATTTGATAATCTACCTGAGCAGGATCGTTTTCTCGAAGCGATGGCAGATGCAGCCTCAAGTGTTGTAGATTACTTTAAAGGTAATGCTGTCTATTTGAATGTGATGAAGAACATATCAGTAGACTGTGATTGTGATGGACATGCAGCACCACCATGCATGAAAGATATTGGTATTCTTGCAAGTCTTGATCCTGTTGCAGTAGATCAGGCATGTCTGGATTTGGTTTATCAATCAGATGATCAAGGGAAAGAAGCATTGATACAAAGAATCGAATCATTACATGGAGTTCATACTATTGAAGCAGCAGCTGATTTAGGAGTTGGAACACGTGAATATGAACTGATAGAAATAGAATAATTGTATAAACTCTATTTTCAGTAAATGATATATAAAATAAAAAAATCTAAGGCTTAAGATGAATGATATTCTAGGCTTTAGATTTTTTATAATTGATAAAGTAATGATTTTAAAGTGACTTCATTTTCTTTCAGATACCAACAGTAAAATGTAGCATGGGCTGCTTCATCCTCAATAGGAATAATGACTCTGTTTTGAGGCATTTGTTCTGTTTTCATCACATAATCAGATGTGAATGATGGTAAGGTGGAAAGTTCCACAAGATCATAAAAAACACTGCGATCATTTTGAATTAAAAACTTGGTGTTTGGCATTTTTTCTTTGTGCATCTGATGCCAGAATCCAATGTTAGACATCAATAACATTCTTTCACCATCCATTTCTTTAAGAGAAATGGCTTTTTTATGAATGAAGGGATGTGATTTTGGTAAAGAAAAGAAGAGATTTTCTTTCATGAAAGAAATACTTTCGATTTGTTCATCCTCAATACTATAAGGCATAATAATCATCGTGTATGTCTTCTCTTTTAAACCAGTTATTAAGACATTCATATCTCTAATCTCTGTTAAAATAGTTTTTTGAGGATAGGATTGAGAAACTTTTTGACCCAGATATTGCAATGGTGCTGGAGCGCAGGAACCAATAGAAAATGTATGCAATTTACGGTCAAATTCTATCAGTTGCTTTTTCATATCTTTTGCATCACTGACAATTCTTTTGGCATGTTTAACAGCAAGTAGCCCAGTTTCATTGAAATGAATTCTATTTTTTGTACGATAAAATAAAGGAACTTCCAATTCTTCTTCTAGTTTTTGCATTGAGCGTGTTAATACAGGTTGAGAAATATGTAATTGTTCAGCAGCTTTTGATAAAGTTTCATATTCATCAAAGGCTATTAAATGTATAAGTTGTTCTAGTTCAATCATTTTGATACCTCACTATTCTATTTCATTATAGCAGATTTCAATATTGATATTGTACAAATTTTATAAAAACACTTAAAATAAATGCTGAAAGAAGGTGAAGAGGATGATTTTTTACTATACTGCAACAGGAAACTGTTTGTATGTCGCAAGACAAATAGAAGATAATGTCTACAGTATTCCACAAGAATTAAAAAAAGAAAATCTTGAGTATAAAGATGATAAAATTGGTATTGTTGCTCCAATATATGCTGGAGAATTACCTCAGACAGTCAGACGTTTTATAGAAAAAGCAAAGTTTGATACATCTTACTTTTATATGTTGTTAACATATGGAAATAAAGACAGCGTTGCAGGTGTATGGAGTGAGAAGTTTTGTAGAAATCATGGAATAAAAGTTGACTTTATTCAAACAGTTTTGATGGTTGACAATTATTTACCTTCATTTGATATGGATGAACAGATGGCCATGAATAAACATGTCGATGAGCAAATTCAAAAAGCCAAAAAGAAAATAGACGAGCGTCAACAAAGCATTCCCCAACCAACACAGGAAGGCATAGAAGCTTATCAGATGGTCAGCCAAAGATTTGCTTTGCATCCTGAGCTGAATAATGGCGAAACAATTCAAATGACATTAAGGTGTGTAGGATGTAGCATTTGTGAACAGGTTTGCCCAATTGGAAATATCAAAATGGTCAATGGAAAAGCTCAAAGGATTTCTAAAACATGTGATTTCTGCTTGGCATGTGTTCAAAATTGCCCATTTCTTGCGATTGATTTAAAGATTGATAAGAATCATTCAGCAAGATATCGTCATCCAAAAATAACATTAAAAGATATTGTACAATCAAATCATCAGGGAAGAAAAAAAAAAAAAAAAAAACACTTTATTTAATGAGACATGGACAAACATTATTTAATTTACAACATAAAATTCAAGGATGGTGTGATGCACCATTAACACCATTAGGAATTAAACAGGCAAGAATTGCAGGAGAATATTTTAAAGATAATAAGATTCAATTTGATCATGCTTATTCTTCAACAGCAGAAAGAGCCTGTGATACTTTAGAAATTGTGACAGATTATCAAATGCCTTATACAAGAGTGAAAGGATTAAAAGAATGGAATTTTGGTGTTTTTGAAGGAAAAGATGAATGTTTAAATCCACCATTACCTTATGGAGATTTCTTTAAAGCATATGGTGGAGAAGGAGAAATGGAAGTTAGAGAAAGAATGTCTAAGACTTTAACTGACATTATGAATCAGGAAGATCATCAGATTGTTTTGGCTGTTTCTCATGGAGGAGCTTGTGCCCAGTTTTATCGTGCCTGGGAAAAATATGCAAAAGTTGAAAAGAAAGAAAGATTCTATAATTGCTGTATTTTAAAGTATGAATATGAAGATGGTATCTTTACATTAGTTGATATTATCAATAAAAATGTCACTGAGTAGAAATGGAAGTGAAGAGTGATGGATAATGTCAAGAAAAAGAAGTTCTTTCAGGCTGATGTTGATTTAATACATGGACCTATTTTTCAATCATTGATTACTTTTGCATTGCCTTTGTTTGTTTCCAATATTTTTCAACAATTATATAATACTGTAGATACAATGGTTGTTGGAAACTATTTGGGAGATGTATCTCTAGCTGCTATTGGATCATGTACTTCAATATATGATTTACTTGTTGGGTTTGCTTTAGGAATTGGAAATGGTTTAGCCATAGTGACTGCCAGAAGCTTTGGTTCTTCTGATAGAGAATTGTTAAAGAAATCAGTAGCTAGCTCCATAGTCATTGGAATTGTTGTATCCGTTGTTTTAACGACTATTGGAATGATTGGTTTATATCCTTTATTAGAGATTTTAAATACACCTGTAGATATTATTCAAGAAGCATATAGTTATATTTCAGTTATTGTTTTATTTATTATTGTTATGTTTGCATATAATTTATGCGCTGGTTTAATGCGAGCTATTGGAAACAGTGTGATGCCACTTGTTTTCTTAATTGTTTCATCATTACTGAATGTTGTATTAGATATTTTATTTATTACAACTTTTCAAATGGGAATTCAGGGTGCAGCCGTTGCGACAGTGATTTCTCAAGGTGTCTCTGTTGTTTTGTGCATCATTTATATGATTAAGAAAACACAGATTTTATTACCATCAAAGAAACATTTTCAGGTAGATAAAGATTTATATAAAGAATTACTAGGACAAGGTTTCTCCATGGGATTTATGAGTAGTATTGTCTCTGCTGGATCAGTGATTCTACAATATGGTATTAATAATTTAGGATATTTGATTATTGCGGGACATACGGCTGCTAGAAAGCTCTATATGTTCTTCAATATGCCTTTTACTGCTATGGCTTTAGCTATATCAACTTTCGTATCACAAAATCGTGGAGCAAATCAGAGAGAAAGAATCCAAAAAGCCATGAGATATGCATATATTTATGATGTTGTGATGGCAGCAATTGTGACAGTTATTATTTTGTTGTTTGGTTCAAGTCTTGTGAAATTAATTTCAGGATCTAGTGAAAGTGTTGTTTTAGATAATGGAACACTCTATTTAACAATTGTTGGTCCATTTTATGCCATCTTAGGAATTTTGATGCAGACACGTTATGCTCTGCAGGGCTTAGGACAGAAATTATTGCCACTTATATCAAGTGTTATTGAATTTGTGGGAAAAGTTATCTTTGCATTCCTCTTTATTCCTCAATTTGAATATATGGCTGTTATATTCTGTGAACCAGTTATATGGTGTGTGATGTGTGTGCAACTTGTTTATTCTTTATATACAAATCCTTATATGAAGGGAATTAAAGAAGATTAGAAAATGCCATTTTTGGCATTTTTTAATAAATTAAGTTGTAATGATTGACATTACAATAAAACAGGTTATATTTCATATATAAAATGTAATGATGATTATTACAACTGGGAGGCTGTTATGACGACACATGAAATATTAAAAATTTTACAGGAAGAAATTCATACAGTTATTGTAGCAACTGTTGATAGTCAAGGGATTCCTTATACTTGTGCTATTGATTTAATGCTTTTAGAAGATGAAACGCTTTATTTTTTAACGGCTAGAGGGAAATCATTTTATCAAAGATTGATGAGTCATCCCAACATTGCTTTAACAGGATTAAAAGGTGAGGATACGATGTCTTCTATAGCGATTTCATTAAATGGTCGCGTTCGAAATATAGGTCATGAAAAATTGAAAGATATTTTTGAAAAGAATGCTTATATGAATCAAATTTATCCTCATTTAGAGTCAAGAGATGCTTTGGAAGTCTTTCAAATATATGAATGTCAAGGTGAGTATTTTGATTTAAGCCAAAAACCTATTTTCAGACAAAGTTTTTCAGTCGGCAAAGAAATATCAAGGCAAGGATATCAAGTGACAGATCAATGTATAGGATGTCAAAAGTGTTATCAGGTATGTCCACAAAGATGTATAGATATCAGTGTCAAACCAGTTATGATTCAACAAAATCATTGTTTGCATTGTGGTAAATGCTATGAAGTGTGTCCAGTGAAAGCTATTGAGAAGGTAGGTGTTTGATATGTTTGTTGATGATTATACTATATCCATAAAGAAGTTGACTAAGGCTATTCAGACATGTGAAGCTATTGTTGTTGGAGCAGGGTCAGGACTATCTACTGCTGCAGGTCTAACATATTCTGGTGAAAGATTTGAAAAATATTTTGCGGATTTTATTGAACGCAATCATTTACAAGATATGTATTCAGCTGGTTTTTATCCTTATCAAACTTTAGAAGAATATTGGGCATATTGGTCTCGACATATTTATTATAATCGTTATGTAGATGCCCCATTCAACACTTATCAATTGCTTTGGCAACTTGTCAAAGATAAAGATTATTTTGTGATTACAACGAATGTGGATCATCAATTTCAAAAGAATGGTTTTGATAAAAAAAGACTGTTTTACACTCAAGGAGATTATGGTTTATGGCAATGCTCTAAGGCTTGTCACCAACAAACTTATGATAATCAAGATATTGTCATTGAAATGCTTCATCAACAAGAAGATATGAAAATTCCTTCTTCTTTAATTCCTTATTGTCCAAAATGTGGAGCCCCCATGACTATGAATTTAAGATGTGATCAGACATTTGTGCAAGATATGGGATGGCATCAGGCCTTATCACGTTATGAAGAGTTTCTAAAGAAACATCAACATTCCAAAGTCCTTTATCTGGAATTAGGGGTTGGAGGTAATACACCAGTTATTATTAAGTATCCTTTTTGGAATTATGTACATCAAAATAAAAAAGCAATCTATGCCAATATGAATTTAAATGATGTTTATTGTCCTAAGAATATTCAAAAACAATCCATATTAATAGATAGTGGTATTCATGATACACTTATAAAATTATGGGAAGAAATGGGGAAAGAGAATGAATCAGATTGAAAGATTAACTTTTCTAGTTCAATATTTATTAGATGAAAAAAATATGAAAATTGATATTCCAGAAGAACATCAAGATTTATTTGATTTGTATCGTGCTTTGGTCAATGTGAGAGAAGCTGGAGAAGTTTCACAGGAGTTTTTAAGTATTCAAGATGAAATGTTGCAGGAAGAAAATATGAAGAAAGGAATTGTCTCTTTTGAAGATAAGATTGATCAAATGATTATCTGGCGTGGAGATATCACACGATTAAAGGTTGACGCTATTGTCAATGCTGCCAATAATCAGATGGAAGGATGCTTTGTGCCAGGTCATCAATGTATCGATAATGCCATTCATACTTATGCAGGTGTACAGTTAAGAAATGATTGTCATCACTTGATGCAGCAACAAGGTTACTTGGAACCTACAGGTCAAGCTAAAATCACAAAGGCTTATAATTTACCTTCTCAATATATTTTACATACAGTAGGGCCAATAATAAGAGGAGTTGTCACTCATAAGGATGAAGTTTTACTGGCATCTTGCTATGAAAGCTGTCTGAGACTCGCTGAACAATATCAAGTTAAATCCATAGCGTTTTGTTGTATTTCAACAGGAGTCTTTCATTTCCCTCATAATCGAGCAGCTCAGATTGCTGTTGCAACAGTAGAGAATTATCTTAAACATTCTACAATTGAAAAAGTGATTTTCAATGTTTTTAAAGAAGAAGATGAAAAAATATATAGACAATTACTAGATAAAAAAGATTCACCCGTTATCATATGAGTGAATTTTTTTATCTTTATATTTAATTGTAAAAAATGTATTTTTAAAGAAGTTCAATGATATGATTTTCAATTTCATAGGGTGTCACTAATGGTTCAAATCTTTCAATGACGTGACCTTCACGATCTAATAGAAATTTAGTAAAGTTCCATTCTATTCTTTGAGATGAACCTGGTTTTTGATGCTCTTTTAAATATGTATAAACAGGAGATTCTAAAGGACCATTAACATCAATTTTTTTGAATTGAGGAAAGCTCACACCATATGTATCAGCACAAAAAGACATGATTTCTTCCATTGTCCCAGGAGCTTGTTCACCAAATTGATTACATGGAAAGTCTAAGATCGTAAATCCCTGTTCATGATATTTTTCATATAAGTCTTCTAGATGATCATATTGTTCGGTAAATTCACATTCTGTCGCAGTATTCACAATTAATAAGACTTGCCCTTTATATTTTGATAACTTTTCCTTTTGATTATAACTATTCATAACTTCAATATCATATATATGCATTTTTATCACCTTTTTCACTATATCAAGTTCAATATCAAAAGTCAAAGAATGTAACTTGAAGAAATATTTTATAAAATTCATATGAAGTATTGACACACAACAACGAACAGTTTATTATATAACTGTTCGAAAACGAACAATAGGAGGCGCCACATATGATTGTTCATACGAGACAAGGCGATAAGAAATATTTTAGTTTAGGAATGCACACATATATTATTAAGAAATATAATTCTTTATTTGAGAAATTATTGAAAAAGTATGATATTAGTCAAATTGAAGTTGATGTATTGGCTTTTTTGGCGAATAATCCTGAATATCAATATGCACAGGATATCGTGAAAGTCAGGGGGATTTCTAAAAGTCATGTTTCCACAGCTATTGACAAATTGGTGAAACGTGGATATGTTAGCAGAAATCCTGATCCAAAAAATCGACGTTTTAATGTTTTGCATGTTGAAAAAAAAGCACAGAATATCGTTCAAGATATTCAAGAGATTCAGCATTCTTATAATCAAATGTCATTTCAAGATATTTCTTTGGATGATATCGTTACCTATCACGAAGTTTTACAGAAGATTTATCATAATTTAGGAGGTGGCCATGATGAATGAACGTTTAGAAAATGAAAAAATATCAAAATTACTTTTTTCTATGGCATTGCCTGCCATTTTAGCACAATTAGCGACTTTGATTTATAATATGGTTGACCGCATTTATATTGCAAGATTAGCTGATGGAGCATTAGGAATTGCAGGAATTGGGCTATGTACTTCAGTCATTACAATTATTACTGCCTTTACTAATCTTTTTGGACGTGGAGGTGCTCCATTGGCATCTATTCGTCTTGGGGAAAAAAGACCAGAATTGGCTGAAAAAATATTAGGAAATTGTTTTTCTAGTTTAATTATTTCATCAATTATTATTATGCTTATTCTACAATTTTTTGGAGCTCAAATTTTAACTTTATTTGGAGCAAGTGAAAATACTTTACCTTATGCTATGGATTATATGCGTATCTATAGTTTAGGAACTATTTTTGTTCAGTTAAGTGTAGGCTTAAATTATTTTATTAATGCTCAAGGATATACTAAATATGGAATGTTAACATTACTTATTGGTGGTATTTTGAATATTATTTTAGATCCTATATTTATTTTTGTATTTCATATGGATGTAGCTGGAGCTGCTATTGCAACAGTGATTTCACAGTTTGTTTCATGTGTTTGGGTTATGAAATTTTTATGGGGAAAACAGACAACAATTAAAATAAAAAAAGGACATATGAAACTTGATTTAGAGATAATGAAAAAAGTTGTAGGATTAGGTTTTTCACCATTCTTTATGAATGCTACAGAAGGTGTTTTGCAGGTTTCTTTTAATCGACAATTATTATTTTTTGGTGGGGATATAGCTGTAAGTGCTATGACCATTATGTTATCAATGAATCAGATTTTACAGTTACCAATGGAAGGAATTGCTCAAGGAACACAACCTATCATTAGTTATAATTATGGTGCTAAAAATTATGATCGTGTGAAAAAAACAATTTCTTTGGCTATTAAAGTTTCACTGATTTATTCTGTTATCGGTGTTTTGTTGATGGAATTATTACCTGGTTTCTTTGTTCGTCTATTTGCAAACGAACCTCAACTTATTGAGCTTTCAAATCAAATGTTAAGAATTTATATCTCTGGTTTTATTATAATGGGTGCTAACTCTACATATCAGCAAACATATACATCCTTGGGATTTGGAAAACGTTCGTTTTTCTTTGCATTTTATCGAAAGATTATTTTATTGATTCCTTTGATTTATATTTTACCACTCTTGATTCCAAATGGCGTCTTTGCTGTTATGTTAGCTGAACCATTGTCAGATTTGATTACAACAATAACAAATACTTTTGCATTCCGTTCATTTATGAAAAAGAATTTACAGACTGAACTATCATGATCTCATGATGGTTTTTTCTTTAGAAAAAGATAGGAATATGATAAAATGGGAAAAAAGAATGTGAGGGATAGTATGAAAAAAGCAGTTATATTTGATATGGATGGACTAATGATTGATAGCGAAAGGGTAACATATAATGAATATGTCAAGAAGTTAGAGCAATTAGGTCGCTATGATTTTACAGAAGAGCTTTATAGAAATTGCTTGGGTAAAAATAAACAGGGGATTTGTCAGGTGTTTATTGATCATTATGGAGAAGACTTTCCCATGACAGAAGTCTGGGATGATGTTCATGTATGGATTGATGAAAGTTTAAGACAATATGTTCCTAAAAAGAAAGGGTTAGTAGAATTACTAGAATACTTAAAAGCAAATAATTATAAAACAATTGTGGCAACATCAAGTGGGAGAACACGTGTTGATGAAATCTTAAAAAATGCAGATTTAACAAAATATTTTGATGATACAATTTGTGGAGATGAAGTGACTCATGGTAAACCTCATCCAGAAATCTTTTTAACAGCATGTCAAAAACTGGATGTAAAACCAGATGAAGCTTTGGTTTTAGAAGATAGTGAAGCTGGTATTTTAGCAGCACATGACGGACATATTGATGTGATTTGTGTCCCTGATATGAAATATCCAGAACCTCAGTTTGTTGAAAAAGTGACAAAAATTGTTGATTCATTAGATGAAGTAATTGATTATTTAAAAGCACAATAAAAGAAGATGTCATAAAGTAGAGTTAATGTGAATGAACATCTATAATGACAAAGGGTATACAATTACTGGAATCTAGATTATTGTGAGTGCAATCAAACACCAAATAATTGAAGAGTTATGAAGATAGAGACTCTATTTGAAGTACAAAGGACGTTAATGAATGCGTCCTTTTTTATTGGTCATCTAAAATAAGTTCATCTAAAAAAGTAAGATGAATCAATTATTTTGATATTTTTAAAAGGGTACCAATTTTCAATTGAACCAGTACCTTAACTTAATCCTTAAAATCTTATATCATTCTTATTGACTATAATTATCATTTCATAGTTTTGATTATCTATTTTGTTGGAAATTTATCGCCTTCGATGAGCCCAAAATGTACAAAGGCATTATATAGACCATCCTGATCAACATCATCAGTAACATAATCAGCCATAGCTTTGATTTCGTCACCACCACTACCCATGGCTACACCAACATGGCAATATTCCAGCATTGGGATATCAATTTTAGCATCACCAAAGGCGAGGGTATCTTCTATGCTGGCATGAAGATATTTCAAAAGTTCATCAATTGCATGAGCTTTAGTAATGTTTTTAACACCTAAATCACCAAATAAAGCAACTTCTCCTTTTCCTCCCTAAGTACCTGCTTTTAAATCTGGGAATTCTTTAATAGAATCCAAATGATCTTGATAACTATTTAAAATAAAGCTTACTTTATTTAAATCACCACGATATAATTCTCCACCATAAATCATATCAGGAAAGATATCACGAACTGTTAACTCATCAGCGTTATCTTTTCCTTTTCTTTTACAATATTCCTTAATAACAGGATTGCCTTTTTCTTCAAAATTTTCACTTGCAAATAAACCATTATTACTTTCAAGATAAAATTCTAAATGTCTGGATTTCAGCCAATCAACAATATGATGACATTGTTCCAATGTAATAAGTTGATGCATCACAACATGTCCTTGATGTTCTACATAACTTCCGTTACCTCCAATCATTCCATCTAATCCAATATTCCAAATATAGTCATAGACTTCGCCTTTACTTCTTCCTGTGCAGATATACACTTTATGCCCATTGGCACGAGCTTGTTGGATGGCAATGGCAGCAGATTCAGGTAATTTGTTTTCATAGTCTAATAATGTTCCATCAACATCAATAAATACGATTTTACTCATTTTTTTCACTCCTTTGCTTTGATACCTTTATTATAGAAAACAATATATACAAAGCTATATGTTTTTATGAAATAGAAAAAATATGCAGAAAAAAAAGATATGAACTTCTATTTTCATGAAAAAAATTTATCATATAAAAAATATATCTCTCATAATAAAAGAGATATATTTTGTCAAACCAATAAACAAGAAATCATAATTCTATTTTGTGATTATGTTTTAAACAGGCAATCGCTTCAGCAACACTATGCACATGATACTGGGCAATATCTTTTAATGTTTGAGGGGCATCTACAAAAGTGATAGGAATATCAACATTTGTCAGCATAGGCAAATCGTTATAGGAATCACCAATACCAGCTAAGCTTGTGATTTGATAATATTCCTTGATCTTTTGTAAGGCAGCACCTTTAGAACATCCATGAGGAACAATATCAATGGAATCAGTATTTTGAAAGCCTTCAATATCAGGATACAATTGATTGATTTTTTGTGTTTGCTGATATGCTATTTCTTCATCGTGAAAAACGAGAGATATTCCTAGAACAGAATGTTTAATATCATAAATATTAGAAAATAAGAGACACTCATCATCAGGAAATTCTTTTTGTGTTTTATATGTTTGATAATCATCAGAGTGAATAATAATGATAGATTGATGATGATATTGCTGATAGAGTTGATGAATGGTTGTATCTAGAATTGTTTGTTTATAAAGAATGTTATAATCACGATTTAAAATCAAAGCACCACTGGTGATAATATAAAAATCAGGCTGAATATTTTCAAATAATTGAACAACACCCTGATAGGGACGTCCACTGCATAACCAAAGAGATGTCCATGACTTTGATAGTTTTGAATAGCCTCGCAATCTTCATCAGAAATATGAGGATTTCTTTCATGAAAAAATAAAGTACGATCAATATCACTTGCTAGAGCTTGCAACATAATAAACACCTTCTTTCTTTATTTATTTTTATTTTATATCATTTTATGCAAAATGAACATCTTAAAATCTTTGTCATCATCTTAAAAAATGTTATGATACATATAAGGAGGATAATATCATGAGACCAAAAATACATTTTACAGCCCCTTATCATTGGATTAATGATCCCAATGGTTTAATTTATTATCAAGGAAAGTATCATATTTTTTATCAACATTTTCCATATGAGAATTTCTGGGGAACCATGCATTGGGGACATGCGGCAACTGAAGACTTTCTTCATTTTCAACATTATCCCATTGCCTTATATCCATCAAAACTTTATGACCGTAATGGCTGCTTTTCGGGTTCAGCTATTGAAAAAGATGGAAAGTTATATCTTTATTATACAGCTATTCGTTATGCGAAAGAAAATCCTGAATATGTGCATATTCAATACAGTGATGATGATTTAATTGCATCACAGGCATTAATGATATCTGATGATGGATTCCATTTTGATAATAAAGATGGAAAACAAAAGATTATTGATGTTATAGAAGATGAAACATTAGGGGATGTCAGACATACAAGAGATCCTAAAGTCTGGAAAATGAAGAATGGGAAATATGCTCTTATTGTAGGCAGCAAAGTTCCAAGTGAGACAGGATATAGTGGAGAAGTTTTATTATATGAAAGTGAAGATGCTGTTCATTTTACATATAAGAATCGCTTTTTAGATGATCGTATTGGAGATATGTGGGAATGTCCGGATTTATTTGAAATTGATGGACAATATTTTATGATTTTCTCACCTGAACATATCAATCAGCCACCACAACCTGACAGCAATGCTGTTATTATGCCTGTAAGCTTTGATGAGGAAACGATGACAATCACCAAGCAGGGTGATTATATGTATCTGGATTATGGTTTGGATTTTTATGCACCGCAAACATTTTTAGATGAAAATCATCAACGTACAATGTTAGGATGGATGCGTATGCGTGAGCCAGTCAAAGGTGAACCATGGACAGGATTGTATATTTTACCAAGACATTTGACTTGTCATCAGGGTCATATTTATCAATCTATTCATCCGCATGTTCAAAAATATTTTAACAAGAAGGTAAAACAAGCTCATTTAAAACAACCATTTTATATGCATGTACAATGCAATGATCAAAGCTATATCAATTTTGGAGGTATGAAACTCTATATTGAGAATGATTGCCTTGTTTGTGATCGCCAACAAGTATCTATTGTTCATGAGAAAGTATGTCAGATCAATGCAACACCAAAATTAAATCAACAATATAATTTAGAAATCTATTATGATTATCATATTTTTGAGATTTATATCAATGGTGGATATTATGTGTTGAGTCAACTTGTTTATGATTTAAGTGATGAAATGACTTTTGATAATGTTGATATTCAAGAAATTAGAGTTCATTCTCATAACTGAAAATGATTGGTTTTATAAAGAATTAAGGTGATTGTATGTATATTGAAACGCAAACACAATATTCACAATTTGAAAGCGACGAATTGACTGATTTATTAGGAAAGATGACGTTTCAGATTAATAATTTTGGTTTATGGCAGAGTCAAAAAGATACCAAAGCCAGTTACATTTCCAATGATATAGAAATTGTATATTATAAAGAAGGCGGTTCTACTACCATTGTGGGTGATAAGAAATATATCTGTCCTCCAGGAAGTTTTTTAATTATTGAGCCATTTCAATTAAATACATCTATTAATGAGGGTTATGATCGTTATGCTTATTACTACTTTCATTTTGATATTGAACCAGCTTACTTAAAACATGCCTTTCTTTCCTTGTTAATGAAATATGGTCATGTTATAGAGGCATATGAAATTGATTATACAGAAATGTTTGATCGTTTATATTTGGAAGCTCAAAGAAAAGAGCTGGGATATTCAAGTATTATTACTTCAGCATTAATCCGATTACTTGTTCAAATGACAAGAGCTCAATTAAAAAGAGGTCAAGATCATTCTATAGAAATTGTTGAATCTCCTTATATCCAGCTGGTGAATGAAGCTATCCAATACATTCAAGATCATTTATGTGAATCTATTCGTGTCACAGAAATAGCGCAGACTTTAGGTGTTTCTACAAGTGTCTTATATAAGGCATTTATGAGTGTTTTGGACATACCACCTGTAAAATATATTCATCAGCAGAAAATTCAATATGCACAAAAACGTCTGATGTTGGATCGAAGTGTCACAGAGATTGCACAGGAACTCGGTTACTCATCTGCCTATCATTTATCAAAAAAAAATAAAAAAATTGTAGGTGTGAGTCCTAAAGATTATAAAAAAGCTATCAGAACACCTAAAATGTAAAATAGAAGAATAGAGTTTCTCATTTTATAGAAATGGGAACTTGTGAAATAAAAAACATATACGAAAAAGTATATGTTTTTTATTGAAAAGAGTATGTTTTATATATTTGTAAGTGTTATCATAAGGGCGAGATGAAATGATGAAGAAAAGGAGAAAAGTATGAAATTATTAGAACCCATTCAAGTAGGAAAAATCACATTAAAAAACAGAATTATGTTTCCACCAATGACAACTGGATATGAAGAAAGAGATGGATCTATTGGTGAACAAAGTTTTCATTTTTATAAGAGATTAGCTCAGGGAGGAGTCGCTTATATTGTTTTAGGAGATGTTGCTCCAGTGAATACAGTTTCACCAACACCAAAATTATTCCATGATGGACAAATAGAAGCATATAAAAAATTGGCTGATGCTTTACATGAATATGATTGTAAGTTAGGTATCCAATTATTCCATCCTGAATATGATGTGGATGCTTTAGCTGAGTTATTTAAAAAAGGAGATATGCAGGCAGCGCGTGCTAAATTACATCATGATATGTTGCATTATATTGATGAAGTCACTGAAGAACAATTAAATAATATTTTAGAGAAAATGGGTGCCTGTGTGAAACGTGCTTATCAGGCTGGTGTTGATGTTATCGAAGTACATGGAGATCGTTTGGTTGGATCTTTATGTTCAACAATTTTAAATCATCGTCAGGATCAATATGGAGGGGCATTTGAAAACAGAATTCAATTTGCTTTAAATGTTGTAAAATTTATTAAAGAAAGTGCACCTGATATTTGTATTGATTATAAATTGCCTGTGATTACTGTGAACCCAGATGGAACATTACGTGGTAAAGGTGGTTTGTTAATTGAAGAAGCTGTTGAGTTTGCAAAAAGATTAGAGCAGGCTGGTGTAGATATGATTCATGTAGGGCAGGCGAATCATACCGGAAATATGAATGATACGATTCCAGCTATGGGAACAACACCTTATTGTTTTATGTCTCATTATACAAAACAAATTAAAGAAGCTGTGTCAATTCCTGTTTCTTCAGTAGGACGTATTTTAACACCTGAAAATGGTGAATCATTAATTGAAAATGGTGTCTGTGATATTATTGGTTTAGGACGTTCTTTATTAACTGATCCGGATTATGTGAAGAAATTAGAAACAGGTGACATCTCACGTATTCGTCATTGTATGATGTGTAACAAAGGGTGTACAGATGCTATTCAAAACAGACAATTCTTAAGCTGTGTCTTAAATGCAGAAAATGGTTATGAATATGTCAGAGTCATCACACCAGCTCAAAACAAGAAAAAAGTTGTTGTTGTAGGTGGTGGACCAGCAGGTATGGAAGCAGCACGTGTGGCGAAGGAAAAAGGACATCATGTTGTTTTATTTGAAAAAGAAACAACATTAGGTGGTCAGTTAAATATTGCTGCCATGCCACCAAGAAAATATGAAATGAATAGAGGACTTCATTATTTAACAAATGAAATGAAAGAATTAGATATTGATTTAAGATTAGGACATGAAGTTTGTGCACAATGTATTTTAGAAGAAAATCCAGATGTTGTGATTGTGGCAGTAGGAGCTTCTAATATCATGCCTGCTATTGATGGCGCTAATTTACCACATGTTTATGATGCATGGAAAGTTTTAAATCATGAACAATTACCAAGTGGTAAAGTCGTTGTCATTGGTGGAGGTCTAGTAGGTGCAGAGACAGCAGAAATGCTAGCACAAATGGGAGCAGATGTGTCAATTGTAGAAATGATGGATACGATTGCCAAAGAAGAATCTACAACTGTTAGACCAACAATGATGGCAGATTTTGAAAAACATGGTGTACAACAATATGTGAAAACAAAAGTTACTGCTATTACAGGAAATCATGTTGAAGCAGAGAACGAAGATGGTCAAGTTTCTATTCCTTGTGATTATGTTGTTATGGCTGTAGGAGCAAAACCTAATACTTTTGATACATCATTATTAGAAGAAAAAGGTATTGAAGTGCATGTTGTAGGAGATTGCCATGATAAAGCAGCAGATATCAATCATGCGATTGAAGAAGGATATCTAGCAGCTAATGGAATTGAATAGGAGATTGATAATATGAAATACCCACATTTATTCGAACCTATTCAGATAGGAACACAAACAGTCAAAAATCGTATTTTTATGCCACCACTTTCAACCAATTTAGGAAATAAAGGTTATGTGACAGATGAATTGGTTGAGCATTATAAGGCAAGAGCCAGAGGTGGTGTAGGGCTTTTCGTAACAGAAGTTGTGACAGTGGAACCAACGTATGTTTATTTACCTGGGGATATGTCTATCTATGATGATTCATTTATTGAAGGCTGGAAGAAACTCGTTGATGGTGTTCATGAATATGGAGCCAAAATATTACCACAGTTATTTCATCCTGCTTACATGGCTTTTCCTATTCCAGGAACACCTCAGCTTATTGCACCATCACATGTTGGGCCTTACTATGCAAAATCAGCACCACGCCCTGTCACAAAAGAAGAGCTAAAAGTTATTATTCAACAGTTTGCTGATGCAGCCAAAAGAGTTCAGCAGGCTGGTGGAGATGGTGTTGAAATTCATGCTGCACATGCCCATGGATTATTAGGAGGATTTTTATCACCACAGTATAATAAGCGTACAGATGAATATGGTGGAAATCTAGATGCACGTCTAAAATTAACTTTGGAAGTTGTTGAAGCTGTGAGACAAGCCTGTGGAAAAGATTTTATCATTGATGTGCGTATCTCAGGTGATGAATATAGTGATGGCGGTCTCAATCTTAATGATATGATTTATGTGTCTAAACAATTAGAAGCTCAAGGGGTAGATATGTTACATGTTTCTGGTGGAACAACAATTGCAAGAGGAAGTTCAATTCCAGCACCAGGAACACCAATGGGATCACATAGTGCTTTATCTGCTGAAATCAAAAAATATGTGTCTATTCCAGTGACCACAGTGGGACGTATTACAGAACCATGGCTTGCTGAAGAGCTTATTGCCAATCATAAAGCAGATGCCTGTATGATTGGTCGTGCTAATCTTTGTGATCCTGAGTTTGCTATGAAAGCACAAGCAGGAAAACCTGAAGATATTCGTCCATGTATTGGTTGTTTGCGTTGTCTTAACGGTATTATGTTTGGCAAACCAATAGCTTGTACAATGAATCCATCATTTGCTTTGGAAAATGAGGAAACATTAACTGAGGCAGAACAAAAGAAGAAAGTTCTTGTTATTGGTTCAGGACCAGCTGGAATGGAAGCAGCCTATATCGCAAAAAAACGCGGACATGAAGTTGTCTTATGTGAAAAAGAAGCAGAAATGGGTGGAGCATTAAGAATTGCCAGTGTTCCTATTGGAAAACAGGATTTATGTCAGGTCATCAAATGGATGCAACATCGTTTACAACAGGCTGATGTCGATATTCGTTTGCAAACAACAATCACTTTAGATATGTTAAAACAGGAATATCAGGATTATGAAGTCATCGCTGCCACTGGTGCGAAACCAATCATTCCTCATCATTTGACAGCATTTCAACAATGGATGAGTGCGGATGATATTCTATCAGGAAAAGCATTCCCAGGTAGAAAGATTGTGATTATTGGAGGAGGTTCAGTTGGTTGTGAATTGGCAGATTATTTAGCACCTTTAGTTAATGATCGTTTCCCTAGAAATCGTGATATTACTGTGATTGAAATGGATCATGAGATTATGCTTCAGGAATCTGGACCAGGACGCTCTTTGCTTGTTCAAAGATTGATGAAAAAAGGTGTTCATATTCAAGTGAATGCCAAAGTGACAAAAGTCACTGAAAATCAGATAACTTATATCCAAAATGGTATTGAACACACTATTGATGATGCCGATACGCTTGTTTTCGCTTGTGGTTATCAACCAGATACAGCATTGGAAGATATGTTCAAAGCAGCACAAGTCAGCTATCATATGATTGGTGATGCACACCAAGTTGGTAATATTAAAGATGCCATCCAAGAAGGATATAACATAACAAAAGCTATTTAAATCGAGGGCAATTCTACGGAATTGCTCTTTTATATTGGTTTTGATAACAGAATATAGGGTTATGATATAGAAATCCATGAACATAACTATTATAATAATGATTTGAAAGGCAGGGAGTCAAAGTGGATCGTATTGATTTGACAGATGTGAAGGATAAATGGAAAAGAAAAAATCAAATTCTTTTTTCAAGAGAAAGTGCCTGTTTACAGGATTTATTAGTAAATATCAGAAAACAATCCCATCAGGCTCTGGTTTTATGGGCATTGAAATTTGCTGAAGAAATTGCTTTGACATTACAAAATAAATACCCTGACGATCATCGCCCTACGACTGCGATTGAAAAAACACGTCAATGGGCAAGAGGGGATATCAAAATGCCCGAAGCTAAAAAGGCGATACTTGCAGCACATGCAATGGCTAAAGACATCACAGATGTATCAGATCAGGCTTTATGTCATGCTATTGGGCAGGCGTGTGGAACGGTACATGTAGAAACACATGCGATAGGACTGGTTTTCTATGAATTAACAGCCACAGTCAGACTATATGGGATTGATGATTGTGAACCAATGTTGATCAAAAGAATCAATGAATATCAGTCGTATCTTCCTGTATGTGCACAACATATTCATCAGTATCAATGGGCTAAATTTATAAGTGATGATCCTCATGCAAATAAAGAATATTTATTGTGGTTAAAACGTAAATAAGTTTGAAAAACTCGTTGTTTTTTCATTTTATTGTTAATTCATAAAAGAAGGGGGAAATGATGATAATGACACAACAACAAATAGCATTACTCGTTTTTTTAATTATCGGAGGATTGGGGCTCATATTTTTGATTGTTGGAGTTATTTTGGCATTATTGCAGAAAAGAAAAATAAAACTTTGCCAAGAGATGACACATGGCGTTGTTGTTGATTATTGTTATAGGGGCAATGGCGTGATTGTGCCCATTGTTGAGTATCGTGTATTTGGAGAAACTTATAAGAAAGTTAGGACTTTTCGTGGATATCTGATGAAAAGCTGGAAAAGAAATGGTCAGCCATCTGTTCAAGTGACGAAAAATGATTATTTGTCTATTTCTGGTGGTAGAATGGGACAAAATGATGCGCAATATATGTGGCCAATGGGTTCAAATTTATCTGTGTATTATAATCCTTTGAAACCTCAAATGGCTTATGTTGAAAAAGTACCAGAACGTCAATCAATAGTTGCAATTATTTTTATAAGTTTAGGAGTTTTTTTGATCGTATTATCTATACTCATAGCTTATTTGATATCATTATAAAAGCAGTATAATCTGCTTTTTTGTTTATATAACATCAAGAATAATTGATAATAAGTTTGCATTTTCATAAAAATATTTATTAAATTTTGAAAAAATAAAAATTAATGTTGACAAAATAAAAACATCCATGTATCATAAACGCATATTCAAACAAATCGCTGATCAGGAAAAGTAATTTCTTGAACGCTTCAAGCGAGGTAGTACAGAGTGGAAGGCTACTAAGTGGAAAGGAATGAAACGCACCTGTGAGAGTCCATTGGAAATAAGAGTATAATGGAACGTAACCTGCGTTAAAGGGAAGAGGGGTTAGATATAATATCTAACAACTAGAGTGGTACCGCGTATATATACGTCTCTGGAATAATCCAGAGGCGTTTTTTTATTTGAGTGAGAGGGTGATGACATTGCGGCGATTTCAAAAATGTAAATTAGGAATAAACATCATAAATATAAATAAAAAGAAAAGGAGAATGAAACAATGGAAAAGAAACAATATAAAAAAGTCGTTTTAGCTTATTCAGGAGGATTAGATACATCAATTATTATTGCTTGGTTAAAAGAAAATTATGGTTGTGAAGTCATTGCTGTGGCTGGAGATGTTGGTCAAGGAGATGAACTTGACGGATTAGAAGAAAAAGCTTTAGCTACAGGAGCTTCTAAATATTATTGTGCTGATTGTAAGGAAGAATTTGTCAATGATTTTATCTTCCCGGCTATCAAAGCTAATGCTGTTTATGAAGGAAAATATCTTTTAGGAACTTCACTTGCAAGACCTATCATTGCTAAAAAATTAGTGGAAATTGCCAAAAAAGAAGGTGCTGATGCCATTTGTCATGGTTGTACAGGTAAAGGAAATGACCAAGTCAGATTTGAACTCACAATCAAAGCTTTTGCGCCAGAATTAGATATCATTGCACCATGGAGAGTATGGGAATTAAAGAGTAGAGAAGATGAAATTGAATATGCTGAAGCTAGACATATTCCATTAAAAATCAATAAGGAAACAAATTACTCTAAAGATAAAAACTTATGGCATTTATCACATGAAGGATTAGATCTTGAAAATCCAGCTAATGAACCAATGTATGATAAGATTCTTGAATTAGGAGTGACACCAGAAAAAGCACCTGACAAACCAACATATATTACTTTAACTTTTGAAAAAGGAATTCCAGTTGCTTTAAATGGTGAGAAAATGAATGGTATTGATTTAATCACTGCTTTAAATAAGATTGGTGGAGAAAATGGTATTGGTATCATTGATATGGTTGAAAACAGATTAGTTGGTATGAAATCTAGAGGTGTCTATGAAACTCCAGGTGGAACAATTCTTTATAAGGCACATGCAGATTTGGAAGAAATCACAATTGATAAAGAAACACAACATTTTAAATATCAGGTTTCTCAAAAATTAGCTGATATTTTATATAATGGTCAATGGTATACACCATTAACAAAAGCATTGCTTGCTTTTATTGATGAAACACAAAAGACTGTCAATGGAGAAGTGAAATTAAAATTATATAAAGGAAATATCATTGGAGCAGGTATGACTTCACCAGATACTTTATATAGTGAACAGACAGCTTCATTTGGAGAAGATGAAGATTATAATCAAATGGATTCTCAAGGATTTATTAATTTATATGGTTTACCTATTAAAGTGAAAGCTTTATTAGATCAACAAAGAAAGAAATAGGAGTTGAAAATATGGCGTTATGGGCAGGGAGATTTAAAAAAGAAATCAATGCAAATGTGAATGCTTTTAATTCATCAATATCGTTTGATGCAAGAATGTATAAACATGATATTATGGGGAGTCAGGCACATGCCAAAATGTTAGCCAAACAAGGTATTATTTCTCAGCAGAATTTAACTGAAATTTTAAAGGGATTGGATGAAATCTTATGTGAATTGGAAAATGGAGATTTGCTATTTGATCCTAATGCTGAAGATATTCATATGTTTATTGAAGCAGAATTGACAAAGCGATATCCCGAAAGTGGGAAAAAACTTCATACTGCAAGATCACGTAATGATCAGGTGGCTTTAGATTTAAGGTTATACACACGTGATGAAATCAAAGATATTCAGGATATGTTAATGGAATTGATGCATGTGCTTTTAGATCAATCCAAACAGCATACGCATACGATTATGTGTGGCTATACGCATTTGCAGCGTGCTCAACCCATAACATTTGCTCACCATTTAATGGCTTATGTTGAAATGTTTTATCGTGATTATACAAGATTGGATGATTGTATGAAACGACTCAATGTTTCACCATTAGGTAGTGGAGCCTTAGCGACGACAACATATCCTATCGATCGTCATTTTGTAGCACAGGAACTTCATATGGACGATATTATGTATAACTCATTAGATGGTGTCAGTGATCGTGATTATACGATTGAACTAGCTAATGATCTTGCTATGATTATGATGCATTTATCACGTTTTAGTGAAGAGATTATTCTATGGTGTTCATGGGAATTTAAATATATTGAACTGGATGATGCGTATGCGACAGGATCAAGCATCATGCCACAAAAGAAAAATCCAGATATTGCGGAACTGGTCAGAGGAAAAAGTGCTAGAGTCATCAATGATGTGTCAACATTGTTGACAATGATGAAGGGTTTACCACTTGCTTATAATAAAGATATGCAGGAAGATAAGGAAACTTTATTTGATGCGATTGATCAGGTGAAATTATGTTTACCAGTTTTTAGCGATATGATCAAAACCATGAAAGTTCATGTTGAACGTATGAAAGAATGTGCTGCTAAGGGATTTATTAATGCAACGGATTGTGCAGATTATCTTGTTAAAAAAGGAAGAGCTTTTAGAGATGCCTATAAAACAACAGGACAACTGGTTGCCTATTGTATTGATCATGATGAAGTATTAGAAACATTGTCACTAGATGTCTATCAATCATTTGATGAAGTTTTTAGTGAAGATATTTATCAGGCGATTTCATTATTGACATGTGTTGAAAATCGTGTGGTAGATGGGGGACCAGCACCACAGACATGCCAAAAAGCAATCGCAAGAATGGAAAAACAATTGGAGGCGTTGAAACATGATTAAAGTTGGAATCATTGGAGCGAGTGGTTATGCAGGAGCAGAATTATATCGCTTATTGCTGAATCATCCACATGTTGAAATTGTTGCTATCAGTTCTCAAAGTTATGAAGGAAAGATGATTTCTGATTTATATCCATCATTTTATGGAGCCTTTGATATGATACTCACAAATGATCAGGAAGTGATTGAAAAAGCAGATATTGTTTTTGCATCACTGCCACATGGACTGAGTGAAAAGTATGCCAAACAATGTGATGAACAAGGAAAGAAATTCATCGATTTAGGAGCTGATTTCCGTTTAGATCAAGAAAAAGATTATCAACAATGGTATCAACATGATTACCAATATCCACAATTACATCAAAAACAGGTTTATGGTTTAAGTGAAGTCAATCGTGAAAAAATTAAACAAGCGTCAATCATTGGTAATCCAGGATGTTATCCAACATCTATTACTTTGGGGTTATACCCATTATTAAAAAATCATATGCATAAAGATGAAAAGATTATCATTGATTCTAAATCTGGAACAACAGGTGCCGGGAAGACACTCACAGAAGATACACATTTCCCTAAATGCAATGAGTCATTTCATCCATACAAAATAGCAAGTCATCGTCATACACCAGAAATTGAACAGGAATTATCAAAAATGGCTAATCAAGCTATTCATGTGATGTTTACACCACATCTGTTACCAGTGAATCGTGGTATTGTTTCAACGATGTATGTTTCATTAAAAGATGATGTTGATTTTGATGATGTTTATCATATCTATCAAAAAACATATCAGGATGAATATTTTGTAAGGGTTTTACCCAAAGGGAAAGTTGCTGATTTAAAGTTTGTTCAGTATTCTAATTTCTGTGATATATCTTTGCATTATGATCAAAGATATCATCAATTGATTGTTGTGTCTACAATAGATAATATGGTGAAAGGAGCAGCTGGACAAGCTATTCAAAATATGAATTTGATGTATGGTTTCGATGAAAAAGAAGGATTAATGATGGTACCTGCATCATTTTAGTGGGGTGAATGGATTGAAAAATATTGAAGGTGGTGTTTGCGCTCCAATTGGTTTTCAGGCAGCAGGCATACACTGTGGAATTAGAAAAAATAAAAGTAAAAAAGATTTAGCATTAATTGTGAGTGATGTGATGTGTCATTGTGCGAGTACATATACTCAAAATAAGGTGAAAGGGGCACCTATTTATGTCACACAGCAGCACTTACAAAATAATGAAGCCCAGGCTATTATCTGTAATAGTGGGAATGCCAATACATGCAATCCTGATGGTGAAATGATAGCTAATCAGGTATGCGAATTGTGTGCATCAGAATTAAAGATAGATGTCAATGATATTGTTGTGGCTTCAACTGGAGTCATTGGGCAACCTTTAAGTCTGACACCTTTTCAAAATCATATGTCAGATTTAGTTAAAGCTTTATCAACGAAGGGAAGTCAAGATGCCTGTGAAGGAATCATGACAACAGATACAGTCAAAAAAGAATATGCAGTTGAATTTGAACTTGATGGCAAGACTTGTCATATTGGAGCAATCGCCAAAGGAAGTGGCATGATTCATCCAAATATGGCCACAATGCTGGCTTTTGTGACAAGTGATGTTGCTATTTCTAAAGACATGCTAAATGAGGTAATTCATGAAGTTGTTGATGATACATTTAATATGGTTAGTGTTGATGGAGATACATCAACCAATGATATGTTGACATTAATGTGTAATGGTTTAGCCAAAAATCCAGAAATTACACAAAAAGATGAACATTATCAAATCTTTAAAGAAGCTTTGTTGTCTATCTGTACATGCTTATCAAGAGGCATTGCGAACGATGGTGAAGGAGCGACAAAACTTTTAACTTGTCAAGTCCATCATGCCAAGAAAAAACAAGATGCCAAAGTTGTCGCAAAGTCTATTATTACAAGTTCATTGTTTAAAGCAGCCATGTTTGGTGAAGATGCGAATTGGGGACGTATCTTATGCGCCATTGGTTATAGTCCAGCTGAATTTGATATCAATAAAATTAAAGTTGAGCTGGCGAGTCAAGAGGGAACTATCTGTGTTTGTCAAAATGGACGTGGCTATCCTTTTGATGAGGATAAAGCGTCTCAAATTTTAAGTGAAGATGAAATTGAAATCATTGTTGATTTACAGGATGGAGATTTTTCTGCAGTCGCATGGGGATGCGATTTAACATATGATTATGTTAAAATCAATGGTGATTATCGCACATAAAGGGGACTATTTATGAATCAGAATGCAATTGTAAAAGCTGAGATTTTATCACAGGCTTTACCATATATTCAAAAATATCATGATAAAATTGTTGTCATTAAATATGGTGGCAATGCCATGATTAATGAAGAACTCAAGATGAATGTGATTCAAGATGTTGTTTTATTATCAGAAATAGGAGTAAAAGTCATTTTAGTTCATGGTGGGGGACCAGCTATTAATCAGACTTTAAAAAAGATGAATATCGAATCAAAATTTATTCATGGTTTAAGATATACAGATGATGAAACAATTGATGTTGTCCAAATGGTTTTGGCAGGAAAAACAAATAAAGATCTTGTCAAACTGATTATGCAAAAGGGTGGCAATGCAGTTGGTATCAGTGGTATTGATAATCAGCTGATTGTTGCCAAGAAACATGAATCTGAAGATGATTTAGGATATGTTGGAGATATAGTAAAGATCAACGATCATATCATCATGGATTTATTAGATAAAGGATATATTCCAGTTGTTTCAAGTGTGGGAACTGATGAAGAAGGACATACGTATAATATTAATGCTGATACAGCAGCAGCAGAAATTGCAGCTCAGGTTAAAGCGGAAAATATGATTCTGGTCAGTGATATACCAGGACTTTTAATGGATAAAGATGATGAATCAACATTATTGCCTTTGGTTCACGTTTATGAAGTCAAAGGTTTGACAGATAAAGGTATTATTAGTGGTGGTATGATTCCAAAAGTGGAATGTTGCGTGCGTGCTATTCGTGAAAATGTTAAAAAAGCAGTCATCATTGATGGAAGAATTCCACATTCTATTTTGATAGAGATGTTATCTAAAGATGGTATTGGAACAATGTTTACAAGATAGGAGGTCAGCTATGGTTAATTTAAAGAATAGAAGTTTTTTAACATTAAAAGATTATTCTAAGGAAGAAATTCGTTATTTATTGGATTTAGCTCATCAGTTAAAGAAAGAAAAGAAACAGGGAAGAATTGGCACAGCTTTAAAAGGAAAAAATATCGTTTTATTGTTTGAAAAAACATCAACACGTACACGTTGTGCATTTGAAGTGGCAGCTTTAGATGAAGGTGGACATGTCACATTTTTAAGCAATTCTCAAATGGGAAAGAAAGAATCTTTAGAAGATACCGCAAAAGTTCTAGGAAGAATGTATGATGGTATTGAATTTAGAGGTTTTGAGCAAAAGACTGTTGAAGATTTAGCGAAATTCTCAGGAGTACCTGTATGGAATGGATTGACAGATGTTGATCATCCGACTCAGACATTGGCTGATTTTATGACAATTGAAGAACATTTAAAGAAACCATTAAATGAAGTGAAGTTTGTTTTTACAGGAGATATTCGTAATAATGTTTGCTATGGATTAATGTATGGAGCAGCCAAGATGGGAATGCATTTTGTCTGTTTGGGTCCAAAGACTTTACAAATAGATCCTGAAGTTCTTAACTATTGTCAGCAGGAAGCACAAAAATCAGGTGGAAAATTTGAAGTTTTAGATAATGTTGATGAAGCAGTTAAAGATGCTGATGTGATTTATACAGACATTTGGGTGAGTATGGGAGAAGATGAATCTCTATACAAACCTAGAGTTGAAATGTTATCACCATATAAAGTTACAACTGAAATGATGAAAAAGACAGGAAAAGATTCTACACTCTTCATGCATTGTCTTCCTTCATTCCATGATTTTGAAACCGAAGTTGCGAAAGCGAAACATCAACAAGGAATAGATATTAGAGAAGTGGAAGATGAAGTGTTTAGATCTTCACAATCTGTTGTATTTGATGAAGCAGAAAATAGAATGCATACCATTAAAGCGGTCATGGTTGCTACAATTGGAAATTTATAAAACAAAGAGGGCGTAATAAAACAGCTTTTTAAAGGTTGATTTGTTACATCCTTTTATTCATTTAGATGTAGATGCGTATATAGAAAATGAACACTTAAAAATGAGTAAAATAAAAATTGTGATTGTAGGAAGTTCGGCTCTTGTTTCAAATAATATTCATATCAAAGAGACAGAAGATATTGATATTATTAAAATAAGTAGTTATATATCTGAAGAATTATTGAGAAATATAATATGAATACAAGAGTGAGTGGACTAGAAAATTTCTTTCCTTATAACTATATAGATAGAATTGAACAACTATATTATGTTGGTGCTATCTTAATCAAAAATGGTTAATAATCATATTCAACTTTCTTATCATTTAGAAATGGTAAACAATATGTATCCGATAGTTACAGAAGATAATATATTATCATATTTACAGAATTCTCAAAATGAGGAGTGTCAGAAATATAGTCATTCATAACTTTTTGAGTGAAAATATGAGACGAGATGAAACAGAGAAGAAAAATACATATAGAAAACGTATTATAAATATGAAAGAGAAAACAAAAATCATAGCTTATCAATTATGTAAATTATCGAATGTTAATGCAGGCAATTTTAATGCTTTTTTCAATAAAGGTGATAATAACAAACTATTTTTAAAAAATGTAGAGCAATGATGTGAGTTCTGAAAGCTTACTATAATAGCGATGTATTTTAAGTTGACACTTCTTTTCATCGTTTATACACAATGAAAAATTATAATGAAAGTATAAAGATGGGAGGGAAAGAATATGAAAAAAATATTATTTATGCTTGTTTTGATATGCGTCTGTGGTTGTACGCAAACAATTGTAGATGATCAATCACAACCTTCTTCACAAACAAATCAGAATCATGTGACAGAGCAAGAAACAAAGAACCTGATATAGAAGATGACCATATGAAAGAGTTGATGTCAGGTATCAAGAAAACAATGCCAGAGGGTATTTATCAGGAACTAAAAAATAAAGGTGTTGTAAAGAAAGCTACAGACACCATTTTGATTGGTAATGATGAAGAAGAACCAACACTACGTTTGGATTTTACTTATTTAGATGATCAGCTTATTCAGTTTGTTAATAAGGAATATGGTTTTTTAGAAACTTTACCAGAAAATAAAGTTAATGAAGAACAAGCGAAAGAAACAGCACAGACATTTGCCAAAGTCTTTTTGAATCAGGATGTTGAGCTTACAAAAACAACAGATTTAAGTGGTTATGATACAGGTGATTATGTCACTTTTGAAGATCAAAATCAAAATACATATTTAGTTGATTTAAATAGAAATGTATTCTTGAAATATCAGAATGCTTCACAAGACTAAATGAAAGAAATAAGCATAATATTACATTTTTGTAATGTTATGCTTATTTCTTTTCAAGAAAAATAGAAAAAGATATAATTGTTTTAAGGAGTTGGTATGATGAATGCAATGCATATTATGATTGTGGAAGATGATGAGACATTAGCAAGAGAAATCAAAGATTTTCTGATGCGATGGGGATATCATGCTGTTATAGCAACACATTTTGATAATATTATAGAAGATTTTTTAAATTATAAACCACATCTTGTATTGATGGATATTAATTTGCCTTATTATGATGGATTTTATTGGTGTACCCAAATTAGAAATTTATCACAGGTTCCAATTATTTATATCAGCAGTCGTAATGATGATCATGATAAAATTAGAGCCATGGTTCAAGGTGGGGATGATTATGTTGATAAGCCATTTCATTTAGAACTTTTAAAAGCTAAGATTGAAGCTATATTAAGAAGAACTTATCATTATAAAGTCAAAGATCAAATGAGAATTAATCAGGATATTTATTATGATAAAGTGAAAGGAAGTCTTTATTATCAAGATCACGAGATTCATCTAACGAAATCAGAGAGTCAGATTATTTGTTTGCTTTTAGAATCACAGGGAGAAATTGTCTCAAGACAAGCCTTAATGGAAGCTTTATGGAATACAGATGAATTTATATCTGATAATTCTTTAACAGTTTTGATTTCTCGTTTAAGAATGAAACTCAAAGAGGAATGCCATTCTGAAATCATTGAAACAAAGAAAGGTCAAGGTTATTATATATTATGATTTATTTACGAAAATACAGTCGTTATATAATGGTTATGATCTTGATTATACTCACTTATAATCTCTATTTCATTTATCTTGTTCCTAGGGCGAATACACAATATTTAGTTTATTTTGATGTTGTCGTTAGTGTGTGTCTTCTTTTTTTCATTTTCTTGGATTTTATGCGTGAAAGATATCGTTTGGATAAAAAACAGGATTATTTACAATCAACAGAAGTGATCTGTTTTGAATTTGATGATTATGACAATATTGATATTGCCTATCATGATGTCAATGTTCTTCAAAAGCAGTTGGATGAAAGATATCAAATGAATAATGATTTACAGGATTATATGACAAAATGGTGCCATGAAATTAAAATCCCACTGGCTGTCAGTTTATTGATCAATCAAAAAAATACAGATTATAAGCAAAAACAAAATATGCAGGAACAGTTAGAAAAGATGAACCAGTATTTAAATCAAATTATGGTTGCCAGTCGTATTCAAAGCCAAATACATGATATTTATGTGAAACCAGTATCATTAAAAGAATGTGTTCATCAATCCATAAAGAATAATCAATTCTTTTTAATTAAGAATCATTTTGAAATGGATGTGAATGTGGCAGATTTACAAGTATATAGTGATAAAACGTGGCTTATCTATGTTTTGGATCAGATTATCAATAATGCGATTAAGTATGCCAAAGAGTCATCCCAATTAAAGATTTGGAGTGAACAAAATCAAAAAGAGATTCATTTATATATTGAAGACAATGGAGAAGGTATTCAATCACAGGATTTACCTAGAATTTTTGAAAAAGGATTTACTGGTCAAAATCATCATAATGGTCAATATAAATCTACAGGAATGGGATTATATATGGTAGAAAAAGTCATGTCTCAATTAGGACATTCTATTGAAGTAGAGAGTATTTTTCAAGAGTTTACACGTATTTGTATAACCTTTAAAGATCAAAGAGATTATTTTTATCGCTAACCTTTCAATCAATGTAAGATATAAAGAGATATTGTTATGAAGATGTAAGGATTTCTAACAGATGATATTTTAAAATGGAAAGTGTTAGGAGGAATAATTTATGGATAAGAAAAAGGTTGTTGAAATCAAAGGATTAGTTAAGAATTATGGAACGAGAGGATTTCAGACAAGAGTTTTAAAAGGTATTGATTTAACCATTTATGAAAATGATTTTATTGCGATTATGGGTCCAAGTGGAAGTGGGAAAACAACGTTGTTGAATATTTTATCAACCATTGATAAACCTACACAAGGAACAGTGCTATTAGATGGCAAAGATGTCACAAAGTTGAAAAATGAAGAATTATCTCAAATCAGAAGAGATAAGATTGGTTTTATTTTTCAGGATTATAATTTATTAGATACCATGACTTTACAAGATAATATTGCCTTACCATTATCATTAAATGGTGTATCATCACAGGTATGTATATCCAAATGTCAAACTTTGGCACAGATTTTTGGGTTAAAGGAACATTTAAAGAAATATCCATATCAATTATCAGGAGGGCAAAAACAAAGGGGAGCAACTTGTCGTGCTTTAATCAGTGAACCTGAAATCATATTTGCGGATGAACCTACGGGAGCACTTGATTCTAAATCAAGCCGTGATTTACTGGAACGTCTCAAGATGGTCAATGATGAAGGAAAAGCCACTATTTTAATGGTCACACATGATGCTCTAAGTGCTTCTTATGCTAAGGATGTCTATATATTAAGTGATGGTATGGTGAAATGTCGTTTAACACGAGGAGATAGTCGTAAAGAATTCTATGATCGTATCATTGATATGCAAGTTTCTATGGGAAGTGATTTTTCATGAACTTAGCCAAATTATCTTTTATGAACTTTAAAGCCAGTTTTAAAAATTATGTTTCATTAATTGTATCATTAGCTTTTACAGTTCTCATTATTTTTAATTTCTTTAATCTGATGGATTCTTCTGTTATGGAATCATTAGGAAAAATCAATAGTCAGAATATTAAGATTGTTATTCAATGTGTGATTGTTGTTTTATGTTGTTTCATGTTTTTCTTTATCTGGTATGCAACAAATGTTTTTTTAACCAAACGTAAAAAAGAAATTGGCGTCTATGTTTTTATGGGATTGACAAATCAGAGAATTGGAAAACTTTATATGTTGGAAACAATGATGATTGGTCTTGTTGCTTTAATCATGGGAATTGGTTTTGGGATTTTGATTTCTCAGTTGTTTACAATGATTTTAGTAACGATTTCTGATATTGAAGTCAATCTATCTTTTGAAATTTCATTATCAGCCATTTTATGGAGCGGTTTGATTTATTTTATTGTTTATATGATTTTTGTTTTCAAAGGATATATCAATTTAGTCAGTAGCAGTGTTTTAGATATGGTCAGTGCCAATCGTCAAAATGAATATGTGAAACAAAATAAAGTGATTCTCTTTTTAAAAGCTATCCTTGGAATCATGATTCTCATTTTAGGGTATTATTATGCTATTAAAGAAGGTGGCATGGAAACGATGGCCAATGCATTATTGGCAGTTGTTTTGGTTATCATAGGTGTCTATCTGTTATTTGGTGGTTTCATTCCATTGGTTTATCAGACATTGGCTTCCAATAAAAGATTTCTATATAAGAAACAAAGAACTTTATGGATCAATCAGATTATCTTTCGTATGAAGAAAAATTATCGTACTTATGCGATTGTCACAGTACTGATGATCTGTGCAGTTACAGCATTGGCAACAGGTGTGGCTATGCATGAACGTTGCCAGATGATACATGATTTTGAAAATGTCTATACGTATCAGATTTTTTCTCAAAAAGATAATCTTCAAAATGAGTTTACAAAGGTGATAGAAGAACATAATGATATTCAATATAGTTCTTATATTGAAATGTTGCAGGTAGAGGGAAGCTTTGCTAGTACAACTCATCAAAAGAATACATTTGCTTTAATTCCATACTCTCAATTAAAAGAATTAGCTCAAGATTCTCATCAGACATTTGAACTTAAACAGCCCCAAGATGATGAAGTGATTGATTTGTCTCATCAATATATTCTTTCATTAATTACAACAGATGAACTAGAAGATATTCAGATACAAAATCAAGTCTATAATACAATTCAAAGAACAACTGTCCCTTATTTAGGCTACTTACAGGAACAAGTTTCTTTCTATTGTGTCAGTGATGATGAATATCAAAGACTAAAATCTACAGAAACATCATTATATGTCTATAATTATAAAATTGAGAATACCAAAATGTTGAATGAATCTACTGAAGATATTCAACAGCATCAGGATTGTGCAGGTTTAATCAAAGTTGATCCACAAAATGATTCTAATCAATGGATCAAAATGCTTTATCCTGTCTGTATCTTTATGTTTATGGTCTTTATCTTTGCCAGTGGCAGCATTATCTTTATGAAGTTATATAATGATGCCTTTGAAGAAAAAGAACGTTATCGTGTCTTAAGAAAAATAGGTATTGGCACAAAAACATTAAGAGCAGGTGTTCAAAAAGAATTATTGTTAACGTATATTGTGCCATTTCTACTGATGAGTCTTTCTTCTTATTTCTCAGTTCATGCTTTGGCAAATATGATGCAGACAGATCTGTTATCAGTCAATATATTGAGTGTAGGAGTTATTGCTATATTCTTTGTAATATGTTATGGATTATCAGTTGTTATTTATTGTCAAAATGCAGGTATATATGAAAAACGTATGTCATAAAAGGAGCGAGTCTCCTTTTTTGTTTTTTGAGAGGAAAATAATGATATAATAGCCTTATCTATCATCAAATGTTTCAAATTCTCCTGACAGGAGAATGAATCTAGCATCAAGATGTTGTTATGGAGATAAAAATTCTTATAAAATGATGAAGAGGTGGTCATTATGAATAATCAGAAAATTGGTCAATATATTGCATCTAAGCGTAAGGAAAAAGGATTAACCCAAAAGGAACTGGCAGAAGCTCTTTCTGTAACAAACAAAGCAGTATCGAAATGGGAAACTGGAACCAGTATGCCCGACATTTCTTTATTAAAAGATCTGGCTCAGATTTTAGATATAACAGTCGATGAATTATTAGAGGGAGAAGATCAAAAGGACAAGAGAACATTAGAAGTCAAAGATTTTGTTCATTTCAAAATAACGAAAGATATGTATAAAAAATATCTCAAAGTTCAAATGTATCAACAACCACTATACCTCTTTATCACAACGGTATTAGGATGTCTTTTTATGTGTTTAGGGTTAGCATTGTTTTTAGCCAATCGTTATATTGGTAGACATATGGATATGATAGGTATGCTGTTAACTGCTATAGGCTTTTGTGTTTTATTATTTCATATTATCAAAAGAAGTCTTCTGATAATGTTTTATAAACCTTGTGAAGTTCAATATAGTCTTGATCAGCAGGGATTTGATTATATTAAGGATGGTGAAAAAGTCTTTTATTTTTTTGCTGAAGTTTATAAGATTATGATTATTGATGATTTCGTTGTTTTAAACAGTAATCATCAGATTCATTTTCTATTGAAAGAACATTTTGATCATATTAATTATTTATGGACATGTTCTATAGAAACACCCATATTGAGAAAAGCAAAGATGCAGTTATGGATGAAAATCATTTTTGCGATAGGAACATTGTTATTGGGATGTTTAGAATTAGGATATCTGATTGTTTTAAAACGATTAGGCTTTGAATATATGTTTGATACTATGGAAAGTGTTGTGATTCTCTGTATTCTTTTATTTGCGTCAGCTTTTCTTTTGATATGTAAAAAACAATGGACACGCAAACAAATGTTAATAGGATTAGCAGCTTCAGTCATTTTTTTATTAGTAACATGGTTGTCAGGAAATCAGCTATCTGGATATCAGACATATTATTCTTTATCACCTGATTTGTCTCATCAGCTGGTTTTAAAGCAATCTAAACAGACAGGACAGATTAAAGATTTACATTACTCATTTTTATGTTTTGGTAAATCTGGCAGTATATTTGATACCAATCAAGAGCCTATTCATACACTATGGTTAAATGGCGATAATAATCTTGTCTCTTATCGAGATTCTACTGGTCAAAGACTGGCATATGTAGCCACTTATGGGGATCGTGGCAATGGGATTTCTTATTATCAGGTCGTAGGAACTCTCACAGGGAACTGGGCAACTCTTCAAGAACGTGATCAATCTTATCAAGTCAGTGTTGATCAGGGAAATATTGAAATTCAACATCAAAATCAAACATTTTACTATTCATCTTCTCAAATTGAACAATTTGGAACAACAGCCATTGTATGTCAAGATATACGTGGAAATGCACAATATGTCATAGCGTTGAATGAAAACTGTGAATTTAATGATAGTGGTCTGATTACATCAGATGGAACTATTACAATTGTTGATATGGAACAACTCTTACCAACAGAGTTATTCTGTACAACTTATAAAGAAGATCCTCTTGTCCAACAGGAAATTGATAATCAGGTGGAAGAACAGGCTAATCAACTGATTTCTCAAATGCAAAATATTTTATCTGATGATCCCACACTTGATTCATATCAGGATACTTATGATATTTTTTCAATCAAAACATCTTCTGAAGATTTTTTTGAAATTGCACGCTTAGCTTTTCAAAAAGATATTCAAGATGATGTAATCAGTGAAGGCATGAAATATATCAATCAGATAACTGATATTTCTGTGAAAGCAGGAACAATATCAGATTTTTATGTGGAAATGAAAGCTGACATAAAATTAGAGAATATGTCTACAGGTCATATTGATTCCAATGGTTTATTGGCTAATTATCGTATTATGCAAGGTGATGGCTGTTATTTGATTGGAAGAATAACTTATCGTGTTCCTGGAGATGTTCATTTGTTAGCATTGCCTTCTCCAATAGAAAAAGATGTTTCTGAGGATTCACACTACTATTTTGAATATTGATATCACTTCTTTGTTCACTTATAATAAGAGTAAGAGTATGGAGGTCTAATCTATGGAGAAAAGAAAGTTTGAAAAATTAGGAATTGAATCATCATTATTGGGTTTTGGATGCATGCGTTTTCCATTAGATGAAAATGGAAATATTGAAGAAAAAGAAGCAGAACAAATGCTGGATAAAGCCATTTCACATGGAGTCACTTATATTGATACTGCATACCCATATCATAATGGAGATAGTGAACCTTTTGTTGGAAAAGTATTAAAAAAATATGATAGAAATCAGTACACTTTAGCGACAAAGTTACCTATCTGGAATGTCAATAGTCAACAAGAAGCCAGAGAGATTTTTGAATCACAACTACAAAGATTAGGTGTGGATTACGTTGATTTTTATTTATTACATGCTTTAGACGAAAAGAAATGGGAGAAGGTTTTAGAATATCATATTATTGAACTATGTGAAAAATTAAGACAAGAAGGGAAAATAAAATATCTTGGTTTTAGTTTTCATGATGAATATCCTGTTTTTGAAAAAATCTTAAAAGCTCATGATTGGGATTTTTGTCAATTACAGTTAAACTATATGGATATGAATATTCAAGCAGGACAAAAGGGTGTCGATTTAGCCAATCAGCTAGGTGTTCCTTTGGTTGTAATGGAACCTATTAAAGGTGGTAGTCTTGCAACTCTTCCACAAGATGTGACACAAATGTTTAAGGATTATGATGCAAACAGAACTTTAGCATCTTGGGCACTTCGATATGTAGGAACTTTACCTGAAGTGAAAGTGATTTTAAGTGGGATGTCAACACTTGAACAAGTGGAAGATAATTTGAAAACTTTTGAAAATTATCAGAATTTAAATGATGAAGAAATGAAAATTGTTCAAAAGGTGGCAGATACATTACATGCTCGTACAAAAAATGGATGCACAGGTTGTGGATATTGTATGCCTTGTCCTTTTGGTGTGAATATTCCATCTAACTTTAAATATTGGAATAATTGCTTTATCTATGATGATGAAAAATTATTTAAAGGTAAATATGAAAAGATGGATGAAAAAGAAAAAGCAAGTCATTGCCAGCAATGTGGGGCATGTGAAAGAATGTGTCCACAACAATTACTAATTAGAGAGGATTTAAAACGCGTCGTACAAGATTTTGAGAGATAAACCATCTCTCTTTTGTTTATACTGGAAAGATGATAAAATGAATATGCTGAAGGGGGAAAGTATCATGACGAAAAAGAAATGGATCATATTGATTTTATCCATTGTGATTATCGTTGCAGGAGGAATTGGTGGATATATCTGGTATCAAAATGATCAAAAACAAAAAATATTAGATTCTATTCAACTGACTTTTACAGATCAGACAGTTATAGAATATGGGAGTGACTGTCATGCAGAGGAATTGGTAGCCAAACAAAGCGGACAATTATCAGCTCCTCAAATAGATACAATGAAAATAGGTAAGCAAACTTTAGAATATAAAGTTTCTAAAGGTGATTTAAGTAAAACATTTTCACATGAAATCGAAGTTAAAGATACACAGTTACCAGAAATCAAATTGACAAAAGAGTCTGTAACACTTGATTATGGTGATCAATTTGATGTGAAAAAATATATTGAATCAGTGAGTGATAAAGTAGATGGTGAATTATCATATATCAGTCAAGACAAGATCAAAGAGAATCAAAATAATTACTATACATATGAAAGTGATGTTAATACAAAGAAGGCTGGAACATATGAAGTGACTATAAACGCTGTTGATAAAAATCAAAACAAAACTGAAAAAACATTGAAAGTCACAGTGAAAGAAGAAGTAAAGGAAGAAGCTTCAAAATCTCAAACTTCATCAACTTCATCGTCATCTTCTTCAGCATCTTCATCTATGTCAAAACAATATGTCGCTTCACCAAATAATAAAGTGATTGTGATTGATCCAGGACATCAGGGCCAAGGCAATAGTTCTTTAGAACCAATTGGGCCAGGTGCTTCCACTAAGAAAGCAAAGGTTGCTGGAGGAGCGACTGGCACATCTACAGGAATTCCTGAATCGCAAACAACATTAGAAGTGGGATTAAAGTTAAGAAGTGAGCTACAAGCGCGTGGCTATACTGTTATCATGACAAGAACAAGTCAGAATGTGAATATTTCTAATAAAGAACGTGCCATGATAGGTAATAACAATAATGCGGCAGCAGTGATTCATTTACATTGCGATGGAGCTGGTTCAAGTGCCAGAGGAGCTCATACAATTGCCCCAGCAAGTGATAATCCTTATTGTTCATCTATTTATAGTGCTTCATCAAGACTTGCTCAAAATGTGATCAGCTCTTATTGTGCGAAAACAGGTATAAAAAATCGCGGGGTTTCTTATCGTAATGATTTGTCTGGACTCAATTGGAGTGAAGTCCCAGCTATTTATATTGAAATGGGATTTATAACGAATGCCACAGAAGATCAGCTTTTAAATGATGATGCTTTTCAAACAAAATGTGCACAAGGTATTGCTGATGGAATAGATGCTTATTTTTAGGAGAATATATGAAATGTTATCGTTCAAAGATTTGGATTATATGTCTTTCCTTGCATGAAGATTGATGCTTGACAGTCTTTTGAAAGTGAGCTATAATGATAGACGTAAAATTTGAGTGGACTTTTCCGGATTTGGTCATCTTTTTGCCACACAGCTATCTTGTGATAGTTGTGTGGCTTTTTTTATTACCTACATCCTGGAAATGTTGACAGTGAGGAGGATTTTTGTATGGAAAAGAACTTTTTATCTCTAATCAAGACGCGTCGCAGTGTAAGAGCTTATAAATCGACACCTGTCCCTTCTGAGGCATTAGACGCTGTACTGGAAGCGGGGACTTACGCGCCCACTGGAGGGGGACATCAATCTCCAACTATCATTGCAATTACAACTCCCAAATATAGACAGGAGATTGCAAAACTAAATGCAGAAATAATGGGAAGTAACACAGACCCTTATTATGGCGCACCTGTCGTGATTTTGGTTTTAGCAGATGAATCTGCAAACACTTTTGTTGAGGATGGAAGCTGCGTTCTTGAAAATATGATGCTTGCAGCTCATGCCCTTGGGCTGGGAACCGTATGGGTACATCGAGAGCGAGAAATTTTTGACAGTGAGAAAGGTAAGGCACTCCTGCAAGAGTGGAACTTGCCAGAAAACTTACGAGGCGTTGGTGCGATTGCATTGGGTTATCCGGCCAAGGAAATTGGTCAGCCCGCAGCACGCAAAAAAAACTATATTGTTCGTATTTAACGTACTGCTATCTGGCATAATTTTTTAGATAGACAGTTGTTGGGAGGAGGGAAAGTATGCAGACCAATAATAAAATGAAAATGGCGGTTGTGCCCGTTGGGAAGCTCATCTGGCAAATGTCGATACCGCCGCTTATTTCCATGTTCCTGCAATATTCCTATAACCTGATAGACAGCG
>CALUZM010000007.1 GCA_944325245.1 uncultured Massilimicrobiota sp.
CAAATAAAAATGATGCTAACTCGATAGCAATATCAAATTAGCACCATTTTTTTCTTTTTAACTGCCAAAGACAGGTACCATATTCTCAAACCCTTGTCAAGAATTTGAATATTTTTATCAAAACACTACTGAACTGTACTTGATAAAATTCTTTCTAAATGCAATGCTAAATATCCAACTTCTGTTTCTGGCATCTCTTTTTTGAGTATTTTTGATAATGAATGACACATATGTTGTGCCTGCTGATAGGCAAAAGGAAACTTGTCTTTCGTAAATTCACTAATATCCATTTGGAGTTTCTCACCTGTATTAATACGCACAATCAAGAACTTGATATGATTCATCAATCTGGCATAAGAAATAGAATGAACATCTATGACAATATTTAAATCTTTTTGTAATTGTAAGATTTGTTCGTGAATAATACGTGTTGCTTCCATGGATTCAACAACTTTATTTGTTGATACCGCAGAATGCACATGTAATGTAATAAATCCTACTTCATCATCATTAATCATTTGAGATGTATATTGAAAAATAATGTCTCTTGCTTCTTGTGCAACTTCATATTCATCAGGGAATAACAACTGAATATCGTAATGAAATGGATTGGATGGTAAAATATTCTCTTTCATACGTTTCATTGTAAAAAAGATATGGTCTGCTAGTGGTAATAAAATATTGTAATCTATTTTTGCAAATCTGGCTTCAGCTTTTTTTAAAATTTCATCTGCTATTTCTAAATATATCGGATCAATATATTCAATAATATTTTGAAAATGATCTTTTGACTGATAAGTTTTTTGCATCAGATATTTTTTAGCCTGTGGTGGTATTTCCAAACATTCACCAGCCTTTTTACCAAAACCAATTCCCTTAAACATGACAATGATTTCTTCATGATCATGCTTGGCTAAAACAGTGTTATTATTCAGCACTTTTATAATTGTATACATCCTTCTCTTCCCCTAATCGTAAATCTCTAGAACTTTTGTTCCTTGTTGCATATACCCATAAGACTTTTTCAAAGTCGTTTCTTCAGGTGATTGGGTCACAACCAGCATAATATTGGCATCAGTCGCATGAGCTTGAATATATGCTAAATCTGCCTGCCACAAAACATCTCCTGTTTTGACTTTTTGATGCAGTTCGACCATCACTTGATATCCTTCACCTTTTAAGTTAACGGTATTCGTACCAAAATGCAATAAAATTTCAATATCATCATCTCTTTTTATGCCGATAGCATGCTTTGTTGGATAAATCATTGATATTTCACCATCACAAGGTGCCACAATTGTCCCATTATCTGGTTGAATCATAATGCCATCACCTAAAAGTTTATGTGAAAAAATATCATCAGCCGCCTCTTCTATTGGTAAGACTTCGCCGTCAACAACATTTTTTAATTCTATCTTATTTTGAGAATAAGAAATACTCTTTTCTTCATAATCATATTTTTCAGGGACATGTGCCAGATATTCATCAAGTTTGGTCTTGATGGAAGAAGCCTTAGGTCCATAAATAATCTGAATACTATCTCCCTGTAACATCACAGCCGCTGCTCCTGCCTGTTTTAACAATGCTTCATTGACCTTATCACGATCATAAATGGTTGCTCTTAAACGTGTAATACAACAATCCAAATCCTCAAAATTATGTCGACCACCTAATCCTTTAATGATTTGCTGACATTGTGAATCAAGATATGATTTATCAAAAGAATAATCATATTGAGGCTTTTTGAAGATTGTTAATTTTTGATTATCTTCACGTCCAGGTGTTTTTAAATCAAATTTCAAAATACAAAAACGAAAACTCAAATAATACAATAAAAAATAAACCACACCAAAGACAATAACCAATATCCAATGTGTTTTATCATTACCCTGTAAAACACCAAAAACAAGAAAATCAATGCTGCTGGCAGAAAAAGTAAATCCAATCGCAATCTTAAAAACATGCGCAACAACAAAGGTTGTGGCCGCTAAAAAGACATGTAATCCAAATAAGAGTGGTGCCGCAAAGACAAATGTGAATTCAATCGGTTCTGTAATTCCTGTCAAAAAACTTGTTAAAGCACCTGAAAGCAAAAGACTCCCAACAACCTTTTTAGATTCAGGCTTAGCACAATGATACATAGCTAAGGCAGCCCCAGGCAAACCAAACATCATCAAAATAAATTCACCAGAAAAATATCTTGTCGCTTCACTACTGAAATGTGTTAATGTTGGATCAGATAACTGGGCAAAGAAGATATTTTGTGCCCCTTCAACCAGCGTGCCATTGACCATCATGGAACCACCAATAGCGGTCTGATAAAATGGCATATAAAAAACATGATGCAATCCAAATGGTACCAAAGCTCTTTTGAAAATACCATAAATAAAAGTCCCGAAATATCCTGAATTTGCTATGAACTGTCCTAAACTAAATATACCTGATTGAATGATGGGCCAGATATAAAACATCATAACCCCAACAAGTAAATAGACAATAGCTGCAATAATAGGGACAAATCTTTCACCCTCAAAAAATGAAAAAATATCAGGTAATTGAATATTATAAAAACGATTATGCAAAAAACTTACTCCCAATCCAACAATAATGCCACCGAAGACTCCCATCTGTAAAGAAAGAATTCCACAAACATTGGCAATACTTCCAGTTAGAACATTTTGTACAATCTGATTATTTTCGATAACACCTGTTAAAGTTAACATCCCATTAATACTGGCATGCATCACAAAGAAAGCGATAATAGATGATAAGGCAGCAACTTCTTTGGCCTTTTTCGCCATTCCCAAAGCAACGGATGCTGCAAACAGTAATGGAATATTTTCAAATAAAACATTCCCTACACCTTTTAACAATAATAAGAAACCGTGAAGAAATGTGCCATCACCTAAGATCCATTCTAAATGTAATGAAGCTATTGTTGTAGGATTGGTGAGTGAACTTCCTACTCCTAAAAACAATCCTGCGATCGGCAATACAGCAATAGGTAACATCAAACAACGACCAATTCTTTGTAATAGACTAAAAATGCCTTTTTTCATATTTCCTAACCCTTTCTTCACTATTCTCTTTTGATATTGTAAAGAATATACAAAGAAATGTCTATAAAACTTTCAAAAAAAGGAAAGACTTATATATCAGCCTTTCCACTTCATTTGTTATTATTTATGATTTAATTGATAAAAAGCTTCTGTTGATGCATAGCAAGATTGATTCTTTAATTCATCTTCAATTCTCATTAATTGATTGTATTTAGCAATACGATCAGTACGAGAAGCAGAACCTGTTTTAATTTGACCAGCATTTGTTGCTACAGCAATATCAGCAATTGTTGTATCTTCTGTTTCTCCAGAACGATGTGAAACAACAGCTGTATAGTTTGCTTTTTGAGCCATTTCAATAGCTTCTAATGTTTCTGTTAAAGTTCCAATTTGGTTGACTTTAATAAGGATAGAGTTAGCAACACCTCTTTCAATACCTTGTTGTAAACGTTTTGTATTTGTAACAAAGAAGTCATCACCAACTAATTGAACACGATCACCTAATTTTTCAGTTAAGTAATCCCATCCTTCCCAATCATCCTGATCTAATCCATCTTCAATAGAAATGATTGGATATTTATCACAAAGTTCAACATAAAAATCAACAAGTTCTTGAGAAGTAAATGATTTATTATTTTCTCCTGGTAATGTATATTTTCCATCTTTGTAGAATTCACTACTTGCGACATCCATAGCTAACTTCACATCAACACCTGGTTGATATCCAGCTGTTTCAATAGCTTCTAAGATTGTTTGAATCGCTTCTTCATTAGATGCTAAGTTAGGTGCAAAACCACCTTCATCACCAACAGCTGTGTTTAATCCTTTTCCCTTTAAAACTTTCTTTAAAGCATGGAAAACTTCAGCTCCCATACGAATAGCTTCTTTAAATGATGGTGCATTCACTGGCATAATCATAAATTCCTGGAAATCCACATTATTATCAGCATGTGCTCCACCATTAATAATATTCATCATTGGAGTAGGTAATACATGCGCATTCGCTCCACCAATATAACGATATAATGGGACATGTAATTCATCAGCAGCACATTTTGCAACAGCTAATGATACACCTAAAATCGCATTGGCACCTAAACGTCCTTTATTTGGCGTTCCATCTAAATCAATCATCATCTGATCAATTTTTCTTTGTGCTGTCACTTCTTCACCGACAACTGCTTTCGCAATTTCATCATTGACATTTTGAACAGCATTTAATACACCTAATCCTAAATATCTGTTTGCATCTCTATCTCTTAATTCAACAGCTTCATGAACACCTGTTGAAGCACCACTAGGAACAATGGCTCTACCAAAAGCACCACTTTCACTTTTAACTTCTACTTCTACTGTTGGATTACCACGTGAATCCAACACTTCTCTTGCATAGACACTGACTATCTTACTCATTTTATTTTCCTCCTGATAAGTTTTAACATATCTATTTGCACAAATAGTTAGTTATCTCTAACCATTAATAGAATAACATATTTTTGATTTCTATTCAACTTTAATAAATCAAAAATTTACAATTCATCATTAGTATAACTCTTCTTATCATTTCTATACATTCCAAAGAAAAAATGACAACATTTTTGTTGCCATTAAAACGTATTATTAATTTTTCCTCCAGGTCCTGCATGAATGATGTTTTCCGGGAAATTTGTATATTGTTTAAAATTTTCCTGAAACATTTCTACAAGCTTTTGCGCAGTCACATCATAAGCATCTTTACTCACCCACGTTGTTCGAGGATTTAATAGTTCTTGAGGAACACCTGGACAAAAGAGTGGAATGTTCAAATTGAAGAATGGATCAACTTCATAGCTGACATAATCCAATTCTCCATTAATCGCTGCATCAATCATCGCTCTGGTATATTTTAAAGGAATACGGCGTCCTACTCCATAAGATCCACCAACCCATCCAGTATTAATTAAGAAAACATTAGAACCTGCTTTTGTCATACGCTTTTGAAATTGTTTCGCATAAAGTAAGGGATCCATTGGTAAAAATGGTTCTCCAAAACATGTTGAAAAAGTGGCCTGTGGTTCCGTAATGCCATTTTCTGTACCCGCCAGTTTACTTGTATAACCTGATACAAAGTGATAAACAGCTGAATTTTGATCCAGTTTAGAAATAGGTGGTAAAACACCAAAGGCATCAGCTGCTAAAAAGAAGATTGTCTTAGGAATGGGTCCCATCCCACTTGGTTCAATATTCTTAATAAATTCAAGTGGATAACCGACACGTGTATTTTCAGTAATAGAATCATCATCAAAATCAATGATTCTCGTATCTTCAAATAAACAGACATTTTCTGCCATAGCTCCAAATCTAACAGCATCCCATATATCAGGTTCATTTTTTTGTGAAAGATTAATACATTTTGCATAACATCCACCTTCAAAATTAAAGACTGATGTACGTGACCAGCCATGTTCATCATCACCTATTAATTTTCTATTTGGATCAGTTGATAACGTTGTTTTTCCTGTCCCTGATAAACCAAAAAACAAAGCTGTATTTCCATCTTCTCCAATATTTGCTGAACAGTGCATTGTAAAGACATTGCGTTGTGGCAACATGTAATTCATGACACAGAAAATACTCTTTTTGATTTCTCCAGAATATCCTGTCCCTGCAATCAATACAATTTGCTTTTCATAGTCAATCATAACTGCGACATCACTATTTAAACCGACTGTTGCAGCAATATGACAATCTGGCGCAACCAACACCAGATAATCTTCCTGAAAATGCTGTAATTCTCGAGGTGTTGGTTTAATTAATAAATTAGAAATAAATAAGTTCTGACTGGCTTTTTCATTAATAATTCTAAAACCATAAGAATATTTAGGATTAGCCCCAGCATAACCATCAAAAATATATAAGTCTTTATCTTGAAAATGTTCAATAATCGCTTGATAAACCTTATCAAACTGTTCTCTCGTAGCTGGTTGATTCACTTTACCCCAGGCAATTTTATTATGAACAGCAGGTGTATCAACAACATATTTATCCTGAGGCGAACGTCCTGTTCTTTCTCCTGTTTCCACACATAGACATCCTGCTCGACTTAGACGTCCTTCTTTTTTAATCAACGCTTTTTCTATAAGTGAGCCAGCAGGAATATTTCTAAACACTTGCCCATTTGTATGGATACCATATTTTTCAATACCATAGCTTTCCATATAATCTCTCCTTTCCTTCAAGTCTCCTTTCTTTTATTTTATAAAAAATAATGAACTACCACAAGAAAACTCGTTTCTCCAACAAAAAAAGGATTCCTGAGAATCCTTATCTATTCACTGAAGATGCAATTTTATGATATGTCCAACGTTTACCTCTAATCGCAACAGATAATGCCATAATATTTTCAGGTAAAGCAATACCACACCAACCAGCATCACCAATATGTTGAATATCAATACCACAACGTTTATTAACCAAAGCAATTTGTCTAATTGTTCCTTCATCACTACCTTCTTGAGAAGTTCCAATAGAACTTAATGATAAAGCACCTTTCGATTTAATTAATTTACAAGCAGCAGTGACTTCTTCTTCTGATAAACCAGGTACCGTATAAACAGCAGGCATTAAAATAATATCAGCACCTGCATCAATAAATCTTTCAATGCTATCTAAATCAACTAAAGCCTCATCAATTCCTGAAGAATGCATCTTACCAGCAATAATCATTCCACCAAAGTATTCTTTCGCAAGTTTAATAGCATTTTCAATAGATGCATTACTTACACCAGTTCCTGGATTTCCAGTTAAACAAATAAAATCAAAACCTAATTCCTTAGCTTTTATGAACGTTTCTTTTGTTGCATGACGTCCACTAGAAATTTCTAATCTGTTTTCCATCATTTTTGCATTTTCATCAATTGGTTCAAGATTACATCCCACTGGTCTACCAATTAATTTCTTTAATAATTTCACAGGTTCATCTGTTTCAGGTAAACCATTGATATGAGGATGATTACAATCAAAAACATTTAACAAAACCATATCACTTCCAAAAGAAACTGCCAATTCAGCATTTGTTAAATCACCAAGTAAAGGTGGACAAGCAACAACAGTTTCTGTCATAATTGTTCTTCCTTCACTCGCTAAAATAGATTGTTTCAATTCATCTTTATTCATTGATAACATTTCACTTGTTGTACAATTTAATAATCTTTTCATTTCCCGTATCCTCCTGTGAAATATTATATCGCTATATTATAACGCTTTCAACATATTAATTCCTAAAGATTTTTTCAGGATTTAAATTCTTCACTATAACACAGGATAGAAGACAAGAACTTAATAAAGATAATCCATAAATGAAACATAAAATCCTAATCATCTCTAACGATTGTATGTTAAGAATCCAAGATAGTAGCAATACCAATATCAAAGATAAAACCATCTTCAACAATTGATCGATATTTAAAATATATATAAATTCATTAAACATAACCCCATTTGCTTTAAGAATAGTTAATTCCTTTTCACGTCTTTTCAATGACCAATAACACATATAAGCAAAAATCAAAGCAAACAATATAATGGTAATGTATTTTTCCATTGTGTACATACGAATTGTGTCACTTTTCGTATTCATTAATAAATTAACATCTTGAAATGCATCATTAATATTCACATTTTCACTATAATTCTTGATATACTCTTCAACTGAAACAAGCGAGTCGATATTCTCACAAAATATCACATAGGCACTTTTTACTGGTTGTACTCCTCCCTGTGTTGCCAAAATTTCCATATCCTCATAATTCATCAACATATAATCCAATGAACGATCGTAGGCTACATTCATTCCTATTGATAGAATTCCACTAACTGGAATTTGTTGAATAACCTTTGTTTCATTATTAAAAATAAATTCTGATAAATGATAATCATTTTTATCATTAAGTAATTGATAAATACTGTGATAAGAAGGATAAAGGTGTCTATCTTCCTGAATTGTTTGAAATAATTTCCCATTTAACTGATTTTCAGGATATAGAGGATAAACAGGAATTTGACGACTATCTACTTGAACTGATAAATCATAGAAAGGATAAACCCTTTTCACTCCTAAGTGATTTTGAATACCTTCTATGAAATCTTGTGATAAAGGGGACGCTTTATTATAAACTCCTAATTTCTGTGCTACATCATTACTTTCAATCATGATTTGAAAATCTGATAAACGACTCATCTGATAATCAATTCCAACCTGTGCCTGATCTATAGATTTTTGAATAATGAATGTCCCTAAACTTCCTAAAGTCAAAACAATAATCATAAAAATATTTATCAATCTTTCATTTTGAAAACAATGTTTTAAATAATACAAAAGAAAACGTACTTGCTGATGTTTTGACTTTTGTATGAACATTATCGGGTCATCTTGACATTCTTTTTTTAATACTATTCCTTGCTCATTCATTTCATAAATACAATCGGCGTATTCTTTAGCTATATAGCTATGACTTGCTACAATAATCGTACAATTTTCTGTTTTTAATAAGTCTTTTAATAACTGAAAAATTTCTCTTTCATTTATTTCATCTAAAGCACTTGTCGGTTCGTCTAAAATCAAAATTTCTGGTTTTTTCAGCAAAGCACAGGCAATCGCTAATCTTTGTTTTTCACCTCCTGATAAAGTCATAACCTTTTGATTAAAATCATGATAAAGATGCACCTTATCTAACAACGGCCTCATTGCAGCTTGCTCAAAAGGTTCACCACTTAAATAACTATAATATTTTAAACATTCAGTTACAGTCATGTTTTCAAGCAATCCATAATCCTGAAAAACATATCCAATAGAATATCTTCTTAATTTTGTCTGTTGACGACGACTAAGAGTTATGAAATCCTGTTTATGATACATATAATGATAATCTTGGTCATATGAAATCAAGCCTAATTTATATAATAAAGTTGTTTTCCCACTTCCACTTAAACCTTGAATAAAGGTTAAATGATGTTCAGGAATCAATAAACTTTGTTTTTTTACTTTCTTTGATGTATAACGTGTCGACACATGCGTTAGTTCAATCATCTTTTTACCCTCCCTAACACAATCATTGGTATACCTACTTCTATACATAAACTGAGTACAATACAAAAGACAAAGAATGATGGTCGAATAATAAAGACTTCATTATACATCAAAGCAAAAAATACATATGCAATAACAAACATAAAAACAATAGATAAAACCATACATATGAAACTTTCATATAAAAAATAAATACCTAGTATTTTTTTTGCAAAAGAAACTGTAAAACCACATCTTGTAAAAAAATGAATAAAATCAACATCATCTTGTCTTTGATTATACTTAACTCCAAAAAACAACATTAACACAACAAACATAATCAAACCTGAAATCATAAAAATACTTTCATTTAATTGTTTCACAACATCTACTTTTGTATAAATATCATAATAGTCAGATGATACTTTAAATCCTTGGGCTTCAATATCTTCTTTTGCCTCATTAAAATCATATCCATCTTCAACAACAAACTGATAGTAATTAGGATAATAAGGTTGAGCATCTTCGGGAATAGAATGCATGAGTGTCGTTTGATATTTTTCTATAACACCTAATGGACAAAATAGGTCCACATTCATATTATTGATTGGTGCCATTTTCAAAGGATATGTAGAATCTACAATTCCTTTAATTTTCATTTTTAAAATAATTGTCTGATAATGAATTTCTTCCATTTCATTTTCTATTGTACGATACACTGGTATCGTCACTGGAAATTCTATTTCTGTATTTTCATTGACCTCTTGGCAAATATTTTTTAAAGTTTCCTCACCTATAAGAGTACGATCTTCAAATAAATTTCCAGTTTTTAAGTAATATAAAAGTGGTAACGAAATATAAATTCCCTCTTCATTATCTATGGTTTTCTCAACATAATCCATTTTATATTGAAAGTTTTCATTATATGTTGCCCATCCAAATGTTCCTAGTGTCATTTCTCGACGATCTTCTATTTGACCATCTTGATATAACTTTAAATTTAAATCATCCAAATTCTCATCTAGATGTTCTGTCAAATATTCATCTAGAATAAATGGCCATGTTTTGACATGAGATAGCTTCTTAACACTTTTAATTTCTTCACCAATAGAAGGTGGAATTGGAGTTAATTGAATATATTCACGATAGAACACTCCACCCTTATCTAATAATGCTAATTGATCTATATATTTTTGAATAACTGATTGTCCATATAAAACAGAAAAACTACATAAACCAATAGATAACGAAGTCAAACAAACCATGATGATTTTTAACAATTTTCTATGCTCAAACATTTTATATAAATATTGAGTATAGTGTTTTGGAGAAGCTATTGATGATATTCCTTTCTTTTCTATAATTTGTGGAGAATTTATCACATATTGTGTTAACTTCTGATTCTCAATCTGATAAACAATATCAGCTTCTTTTTTAATTAAAGCATCATGAGTAAAAATAATGACTGTATGGCCCTGATGAGCATAATCCTTTAATAATTCTACAATTAACTGTGTATGATGTTTATCTAATGATGCCGTTGGTTCATCAAAAACAAGTATTTCAGGTTGATGAATTAAGGCTAATAAAATACTCACCCTGATTTTCTCTCCACCCGACAGCTGTTGAGGATAAAGTGAATAAGTATGCTTTATTTCTAACTGCTCTGCTATTTCATCAATATCATATCCATGAGATAACGATTGACATAATCCTATATGATCCTTTATTTTTAAATCATTAATAAATGCAGGAATCTGATCCACAATTCCCATATGTGTTAGAATAAATTCCTGTTGTTGATTCATATTTAAATCAGTTATATTTTCATTATTATAATAATATTCATAGGTTCCTGTTCTTTGAAAAGTCAACAACTCATGCAGCGTGGATTTTCCACTACCACTCTTACCTATAACTACTGTTAATTCATGATCTTGAGCACAAAAATATGCATGATTATAAACAACATGTTCATTATAATAAACACAAATATTCTTCATTTCTAACATTAATCTCACCTACTACCCCTAAAAATATCACGTCTAATAAATATGGAAAAAAGATGAATAAAATTCATCTTTTTAGGTTAATTGAAATCATACATCACTAAAGAAGTAGTGTATACAATTTGAGGTGGGATAGTAGCAAATTGGGCTTTTGCTTTCCAATTCACAGAAATCACCAAACCACTAGAAGCTTTGTTTACCACTGTTGCACTCACTTTTGTTGTACCAATGGACTTACTTGTAGCAGTCAATTTGTATGAATCAATGGTATATTTTCCATTAACATATCTAAGAGTAGCTGTACATTTCGTATTTAGAGTTCCAATTTGTTTCCCTGATGCATTTTTTACAGGAATAGCTTTAGTTATTTCCTCTTCAAAAATCTGTGCTCTTGGTTCTACAATATTTTCTGTCGATAAAGCATGAGCATTTGCACAAACACCTCCCAAAACTAACACTGCCGTCAAAAAACTAGTTAATAATTTTTTCATAATGTTCTCCTTTCCCAAATTATTTTAATGATGTACATAGACAAAATTTAGCAAATATCGAATATTTATAATACTTAAACTTTTAGTAATTAAATATATAATTTATTCTAACAACTGTCTATATAATGTCTTTTTCATCTTGTGGTAATTATATAATAAAGGAGACAATTTTTATATCAATTAAGGACAAAGCGTTTATTTCAAGGATAAATCGCATCACTCCCCTAATAAAGAAGTTTTGATAATAAAAGTTTTATCATCATAATCAATATCTAAAGTTCCATGATATTGATTAACAATTCTACGAATACTTTTGAGTCCATACCCATGGTATTTTTTATCTTTTTTGGTTTTTAAAGTTTGATCAAATGATTGGTCTATATCATTTTCCACTTGAACATGTAATATTTGTTGTTCATAAACGATATTCACTTTTATCAATCCGTTTTGGGGACAATTTTCTATCGCATTATCTAGTATATTAGATAACAAATCATTTAAAACATAATCTTGAATAGATAATTGTTGAGGAACATTAATCAAACACTCCACTCTTATATGTTTCATATCAGCATTAATGATTTTATTATTGATAATGGTATTAATCAGTTGATTTCTTGTTTTAACTAATACAGGTATTGATGAAATAAGATTATTATGATTATTGATTAATTCTTTAATTTTCGGATAATCTTTCTGATTCAAATAATAATTAATTAATTGATAGTCATGTTTCAAATCATGTTTTGTCATCTTTAATTGTTCATATATATGAAGCAAAGCCTGTTCATTCTTTTGTTCTTGTTTTAATTTTTCATATTTTTCTTTTTTATTGTTTAAATCAAAAAGATAAAACAGGAGTATAAATACACCAAATAAACAAAATAACAGTATTCCAAACATTTTCATCAATTCAGGAGTATGAGATTTAAAAACAAGATACTCCTGTGTAAATTGTAATGACACACAATATAAACCTAATAAAACAACAGTCAAAATATAATAATTCATTTGTTGAAAAGAAAGACGGATTGTTTTTAATTTTTTCAAAAATAATAAACCAAATAATAAATAGAAAATCTTTGTATAATAGTCATTTAATTCTACTAAAAATAATTCATCAATAAACAACAACAGTATATTCATTGTTAAGCTATAAACACTTTCCAAAATCACAACAAATAATATTTCACTTTTTCTATTATGAGTAAAGATGCATCCTAACACAAAGTTTAGAAAAATAAATATGTACGACAATGAAATACCAGAAAAATCAATGAATCCATATATTGTAACAATACCAACATTAATCATGACCATTAAAATTCTATAAAGCCAACACATATTTTTCCTAATATCTAACAAATAAGTAATAAACCATGTCTGTAATAATGAACTTATAATATTTAACCCTAACCATGCCATATATATTGACTCCTATGTTGCATATATCTTTGCATAAATGGTTTCTTGCTGCCACGTGTAAACGGAATGATTATATTATACGAGAGCATTATATCCTTCTTTTCCACTTTTACTACAGAATCCAAATTAATGATTATGTGACTATTTAATTTATAGAATCTACAATGATTAAGTTGTTGATAGGTTTGTTTGAGTGTTTGATATGTTGTATAACTTTTTGTTGGAGTCAATATGCGAATTTGATTACGTGATGATTCAATATAAATAATATCTTTCTGCTTGATAGAAACACTCATTCCATTCACAACTACAGAAATATGTTCTCCGTCTTGAAGTATTATCTTTTTATATTTATTCACAAAATGATCATAATCTTCATCAAAATGTGATTTTCTGATAAAGAAGAATGTATTTTGTTGAAAACTTTCATAAACAAAGTGATCAACACTAGATATATAAACAATGATTGCATGGGGATATAACTTTGATATATTCATTCCATATTCAAAGCTCTCTCCTTCCTTCAACATAACGTCAAGAAATATACATTGATATTCTTTAGTGTAAATATCATCACAAAAAGAATCATACATATCAATTTGTATATCTTGAAATGTATGATTTAAATGTGCTTTTAATTGTTCTATAAATATATGATCATCATCTACAATAACACACTTCATAAACAATCCTCCTAATATTCTTATTGTATCATAGTTTCCCATTATCAAAAAACAATAATTTTCATAGAAAAACTAGGCATAAAGCCTAGTCTTGAGGATGTGTATCTAAATAATGTATCACAATCTTTGAGAGACATGTTGAAACAATCAGTCCAAAGATAAGTGACATAATAATATATTGGAATAGCATTGTTGTGACTGGAGCTAATTGTAATAAGTCATATGTGATATAAGAAACCAATACAAAGGCTGCAATATCAACAATTAAGACAACGCTACGATAAAGATTAATTGGACTATAGATACGATAGATCATATGGATTGAAAGAATTGCAGTTGTATAATAAAGAATTGTAAACATTTGATTTAATGAAAGTGACAAACTTGGAGTTAAGAGTCTTAATGTGATGACACATAGGACAATCGCTATAGCATTAGGAAATGAATAACGAAGTGTATAGCGACCAATTGTTTCTTTTTGTTTAGAAATATTCTTTTCAAATAAAATCATAAATGATGGAAAACCTTCAACGAAGTTATCTAGCAATGTCATTTGAAAAGGAATAAATGGATAAGGCATGTTTAAAAGAATACATATGATAGATATCAGAATCGTATAAATTGTTTTTAAATAGTACATCGAAGCAGAACGCGTCACATTATTAATATCTAAACGTCCTTCTTTTACAACATCTACCATTGTAGATAATTCACCATTGATAACAACAAATTGAGAAATTTGTTTAGCTGCATCTGACCCTGATCCCATGGCAATAGACACATCTGCATCTTTCAAAGCTAAAACGTCATTTACACCATCACCTGTCATTGCTACTTTCTGTTTATGTTTTTGTAAACACAGTATCATTTCATGTTTTTGTGAAGGTGAAGCTCGACCAATAACATGATAATTTAAAATTGCATTCTCTATTTCTTCAGGTGTAGAGATTGTCGATGCATCAATATAATGATCAGCATTTTCGATACCTGCCTGCATAGCCAGTGCACTCACTGTAATAGGATTATCACCAGATATAACTTTGACATCAACATCATTATCTTTAAAGAATTGAATGGTTTCTCTAGCATCCACTCTTAATGGATCTAAAATCACAATAACCGCTAAAGCAACAGATTGATTAAGAGTTTGTTGAAAAGTCTCAAAATCATCATGTCTAGCAACCATAAGAACTCTTGCACCATGATGTTTTGCTTCTTCTACAGCTTCCGGTAAAACGAAGTCAGGTAAAATCACTTCAGGTGCACCAACAATAATGGTTCCTACATTTTCTAATTCTAAAGCACTCCATTTTCTAGCCGAAGAAAAAGAAACTCTTCTTAATGTTGAATAAGGTGCATCACCTTGAAAATAATCATTTAAAGTTAAAAATGTCGCATTGTTGTCTAGACTTCCTTTCACAAAAGAATTCATAATCCAAGAAAACTGTTCGTTCCATGGATTATCAAAAGTATAAACATCTTGAACCTGCATTTTTCCTTGCGTTAATGTTCCTGTTTTATCCAGACATAAGACATCAACACGAGATAGCGTTTCAATACTATACATTTCCTGTACAAGAACTTTACGTTTTCCTAACCTAACAACACTAGTTGCAAGAGAAACACTTGTTAGTAAAACAAGTCCTACTGGCAACATTCCTAGCAATGCTGTTGAAGTGTTCACAACAGTTGTTTTTAATGATTCATCTCTTATACCCATAGCCTGATAAAGCATACAAATACTAATCGGTATTACAAGCATACTCGTAAAACGTGTGACTTTTTTAAAGACTTTCACCAGTTCAGAAGTAACAGGTTTTCTGTTTCTCGCTTCATTGGCAATTTTAGTTGCATAATTATCTATTCCGACATGTTCAACACAGGCATGACAAGCCCCTGAGACAATAAAACTTCCTGATAGTAAATAATCACCTACATCTTTTAAAACAGGATCAGCTTCCCCTGTTAGCAATGATTCATCCACTTCTACTTGAGTATCTAAAACAATACAATCCGATGAAATCTGCTGCCCTGTTTCTAAAAAGACAACATCATTTAAAACAATATCCTCGTTTTCAATTTCCTGAATCTGTCCATCACGTAAAACCTTTGTTTTTGGCGAAATAATCAAATTCAAACGTGCAACCATATTACGTGAACGTATATCCTGATAAATATGAATGACTATATTCATAGTGACTATCAGCACAAAAAATAAGCTTGACCATGCCTGAACATAGATCAAAGCACATGCAATCACAAAATTATATGCATTAAAAAGTGTGAACACATGTTCACAAAAAATCTGAAAATTTGTTTTCACCAATGGTTTTGGTGATATATTGACATGTCCTAATCGGACTTGTTCTTTCACTTGTTGACTCGTTAATCCCTTCACTTCGTTCATTTCATCACCCATTATTCATATATAGCTATTTTTAATTCTATCATATTTATATGGAAAAACCATGAATTTTTTCTAAAGTTTTTCTAAAAAAAGGAATAGAGTTCTTTCTCTATTCCTGAATATCATTTTGATCAAAAACATCATCAATTGGTGCTCCTGGAGCAACCATTGGGAAGACTTTATCATCTTCTTCAATCATACACTCAATCACTACTGGTCCTTGACTATCCATAGCTTCCAAAATAGCAGGAGCAACTTCTTCCTTCTTCGTAACTTTGATAGCTTTACATCCAAGTCCCTCAGCAGTTTTACAGAAATCAACTTTATCATCCAACACTGTTGCTGAATAACGTTTTCCATAAAATAATGTCTGCCATTGACGTACCATTCCTAAAACATGATTATTTAAAATGACTTCAATAATAGGGACATTATAACGTGATGCTGTAGCTAATTCATTCATATTCATTCTAAAGCATCCATCTCCAGCTATATTAAAAACATATTGATCAGGTTTTCCATATTTTGCGCCAATTGAAGCACCTAAGCCATAACCCATTGTTCCAAGTCCACCACTTGTAATCAGTTGACGTGGTCTTTTAAAGTGATAGTATTGGGCTGCCCACATCTGATTTTGTCCAACTTCTGTGCAGATAATAGCATTATTATCCGTTAAGGCTTCAATTTGTTCTATAACATATGGCCCTGTTAATTTATCAGTATCATAAGATAATGGATATTGTTCTTTTAAAGCTCTGATTTCTTTGAGCCATTGTGCATGGTTTTGTTGTTTTAACAAAAGATTCAATGCATTTAAGACACTCTTTGCATCTCCAACAATACCTAAATCCACATTCACATTTTTATTGATTTCTGCTTCATCAACATCAATATGAATAATTTGAGCATGTCTAGCAAATTGTGCAGCATTTCCAATGACACGATCACTAAATCTCGCTCCAATTGCAATCAACAAATCACATTGGGAAACTCCTAGATTACTTGTCTTTGTTCCATGCATACCTAACATTCCTGTATAACGTGGATTCGTTCCATCAAAAGCTCCTTTTCCCATTAATGAATCAGTGACAGGAGCATCAATTTTTTCTACAAATTCACGTAACTCGTCAGTCGCATTTGAACGCACAACTCCTCCACCAACAAAAACGAATGGTTTTTGACTTTTTTCAATCATTTCAATGGCCTGTTTTAATGTTGAAGTTGGATAAGTATAACTGCGTCTTTCAATTTTTTCTGGTTTCTGACGATGATACTCACATTTATTGGCTGTCACATCTTTCGTAATATCAACTAAAACTGGTCCAGGTCTTCCTTCCTGTGCAATTTGAAAAGCTTTGCGAATGGTTGGTGCCAAATCTTCCACGTTTTTGACAATATAATTATGTTTTGTAATGGGCATTGTCACACCTGCAATATCAACTTCCTGGAAACTATCCTTTCCTAGTAATGGCACAGCAACATTAGCAGTAATAGCCACAAGAGGAACAGAATCCATATGTGCTGTCGCAATTCCTGTCACAAGATTTGTTGCACCAGGTCCACTTGTTGCCATACAGACACCTACTTTACCAGTCGCTCTGGCATAGCCATCTGCTGCATGTGAGGCACCCTGTTCATGGGATGTCAGAACATGGTTAATCTTATCACGATAATTATATAAACTATCATAGACATTCAATATTGTTCCTCCTGGATAACCAAAGACTGTATCAACACCCTGTTCCAGTAAACATTCAATAACAATATCGGCTCCTGTTAATAACATATGATTCCTCCTATTCTTTGACTTTTAAAACAGCTCCAGTATTGGCAGATGTCACCATAGAAGCATATTTTTTCAAATATCCTTTCACAACTGGTAATTTTGGTTTAAAATTCTTTCTTCTTTCTGCTAACTCTTCATCACTAACTAACAATTCAATACGATGATTGATAATATCAATATCAATCATATCTCCTTCTTCTACAAGACCAATTGGTCCTCCTACTGCTGCTTCTGGTGAAACATGTCCAATAGAAGCTCCACGTGTTGCGCCAGAGAAACGACCATCCGTAATTAAAGCCACATCCTTATCTAATCCCATACCTGCGATTTCAGATGTTGGTGATAACATTTCTCTCATACCTGGTCCACCTTTTGGTCCTTCATAACGAATGACAACAACATCTCCTGCCACAATCTTACCAGCACGAATAGCAGCTATTGCATCTTCTTCACAATCAAAGACTCTAGCTGGTCCTTTGTGTTGTAACATTTCTGGTGCCACTGCACTTTGTTTAACAACACAGCTATCAGGTGCTAAATTTCCTTTCAATACAGCAATACCACCTGTTTTCATATATGGATTTTCGACAGGACGGATAATATTTGGATCTAAATTGACACATCCTTCAATATTTTCTTTTAATGTTTTTGTTGTATAAGTCAAAACATCAGTGTGTAAAATACCTAATTTATCTAATTCATTCATCACCGCATACACGCCACCAGCTTCATTTAAATCTTCCATAAAAGTATCTCCAGCTGGAGCTAAATGACATAAGTTTGGTGTATGTTGACTGATTTCATTAGCAATCTCTAAATTTAACTCAACGCCTGCTTCATAAGCTATCGCTGGTAAATGCAACATAGAGTTTGTTGAACATCCTAAAGCCATATCAACAGTTAAGGCATTTAAGAAAGCTTCTTTTGTCATAATATCTCTTGGTTTGATATCCTTTTTGACTAATTCCATAATTTGCATACCTGCATGTTTAGCCAATCTAATTCTTTCACTATAAACAGCTGGAATTGTTCCATTACCTTTTAACCCCATTCCTAAAACTTCAGTTAAACAGTTCATTGAATTTGCTGTATACATACCAGAACATGATCCACATGTTGGACATGCTTTTTCTTCAAATTCTTTGAGTTTTTCAGCTGTAATTTTTCCTGCATTAAATTGCCCAACAGCTTCAAATAATGATGATAAACATGTTTGTTTACCATCCAATCTTCTTCCTGCCAGCATTGGTCCCCCACTGACAAAAATGGTTGGGATGTTAATTCTTGCTGCTGCCATCAACAAACCAGGAACATTTTTATCACAGTTTGGAATCATAACCAAACCATCAAATTGATGAGCATTAGCTAAGCATTCTGTGCTATCGCAAATCAATTCTCTTGTCACTAAAGAATATTTCATTCCTGTATGATTCATCGCAATACCATCACAAACTGCAATGGCAGGAATTTCAACAGGTGTTCCTCCTGCTAAATAAATTCCTTTTTTCACTGCCTCCGCAATTTTATCTAGATTCATATGACCTGGAACAATTTCATTATAAGAATTCACCACCCCAATAAGTGGTCTATCTAATTCCTCTTCAGTCATACCTAACGCATTAAATAATGAACGATGTGGAGCTCTTTCCACACCTTTTTTGACTTGATCACTTTTCATGTTCATACCTCCCCATTACAAGTTTTCTACAATATATTGTCCCATCTCTTCACAAGAGACTTGTGTTTTTCCTTGAGACATAATATCAACTGTTCGATAACCTTTTTCCAAGACTTTTTCAACAGCTTTTTCAATCATATCTGCTTCTGCATCCATATCAAATGAATAACGAAGCATCATGGCTGCAGAAAGAATCGTTGCGATTGGATTGGCTAAATTCTTTCCTGCAATATCCGGTGCACTTCCATGACTTGGTTCATACATACCCAGTTTATCTTCTCTTAGTGATGCACTAGATAACATACCAATAGATCCTGTAATCATGCTGGCTTCGTCACTTAAAATATCTCCAAACATATTTTCTGTTAGAATAACATCAAACTGACATGGATCTTTGACTAACTGCATCGCACAGTTATCCACAAGCATATGTTCTAATTCAACATCTGGATAATCTTTGGCGACTTCATTGACAACTTTTCGCCATAAACGTGATGTATCCAAAACATTGGCCTTATCGACACTTGTCACTTTATGACGACGTTTCATGGCAATGTCAAAAGCTCGTTTGGCAATACGGCGAATTTCTGCTTCACTATAAATTAAATTATCATGAGCTACTATTTGACCATCAATCTCTTTGGTTTCTCTTTCACCAAAATAAAGTCCACCTGTTAATTCACGAACAATGATCATATCAAAGCCTTGTTGGCTTAATTCTTCTTTTAAAGGACAGGTCCCTTTTAATTCTTTATACAGATAAGCAGGTCTTAAATTTGCAAATAAGCCTAGAGCTTTACGCATTTTTAATAAACCAGCTTCTGGTCTTAGTGATGGTTCTAACTGATACCATGGTGAAGTATTCGTATCTCCACCGATAGACCCTAACAAAACAGCATCACTGTTTTGAGCAACTTGAATAGCTTCATCTGTCAATGGAACACCATATGCATCGATAGAAGCTCCACCCATTAAAATATATTGATAATGAAAAGTATGATGGCATTTTTCTGCTATAGCATTCAAGACATGCAACGAAGCATCCACAATTTCTGGGCCAATCCCATCACCTTTAATGACTGCTATTGTTTTTTCCATGACTTATCCCCTCTTCTTTTCATTCACATAATTCACTAATCCATTGGCCTGAATCATTTTTTGTAAAAATTCAGGGAATGGTTGTGCCTGATACTCTCTATTTTTTGTAAGATTCTTAATAATTCCTGTATCAAAATCAACTTCCACCTGATCTCCTTCATCAATATCTTGAGCAGCTTCAGGACATTCTAAGATGGCAAAGCCAATATTAATAGAATTACGATAAAAAATACGAGCAAAAGACTGGGCAATCACGCAGCTGACTCCAGCTGTTTTTAAAGCTAATGGCGCATGTTCACGTGAAGAACCACATCCAAAGTTCTTTCCTGCTACCATAATATCTCCCGGATTTAATCTTTCCACAAATGTTGGATCAATATCCACCATCGCATGACTGGCTAATTCCTGTGCATCAAATGAATTTAAATAACGTGCTGGGATAATAACATCAGTATCCACATTATCCCCATATTTTAAAACTTTTCCTTTGGCTTTCATGTTATTCTCCCACCTTTCTTGGATCAGCTATATATCCGGCAATTGCACTCGCTGCCGCAACTTCAGGAGACGCTAAATAAATTAAAGATTCTGTATCTCCCATTCTTCCTACAAAGTTACGATTTGTTGTGGAAACACATTTTTCACCTTTAGCCATGACTCCCATATGACCACCCATACATGGACCACAGCTTGGTGTATTGAATGCACATCCTGCTTCAACAAAGATTTCAGCCAAACCTTCACGAATACATTCCACAAAGATTTTCTGTGTTGCAGGAATGACCATGACTCTGAGCGTATCAGCAACTTTCTTTCCTTTTAAGATAGCAGCTGCTTTACGCAAATCACTTAAGCGACCATTCGTACATGAACCAATCACAACCTGATCGATATAAATCTTTTCACTTTCATTGATTTCTTCCATTGTATGTGCATTTCCTGGTAAATGAGGGAAAGCAACAGTTGGTGTAATCTTTGACAAATCAACTTCAATGACTTCATCATATTCAGCATCTTCATCTGCCTGGTATTCTTTATAGCTTTTCTTTGAATGTTTTTTCATATATTCTCTAGTCTTGTCATCTACTGGGAAAATACCATTTTTCGCTCCAGCTTCAATGGCCATATTACAAATGGTAAAACGATCATCCATCGTTAAAGAAGCGACACCATCGCCAGTAAATTCCATTGATTTATATAAAGCCCCATCAACACCAATACGACCAATAATATGTAAAATCACATCCTTACCACTAACATAAGGCTGTAGTTTTCCTTTTAATACAAACTTGATAGCACTAGGTACCTTGAACCATAGTTCTCCTGTCGCCATACCTGTCGCAATATCTGTTGTTCCAACACCTGTTGAAAATGCCCCTAACGCTCCATAAGTACAAGTATGAGAATCAGCTCCAATGATACACTCTCCAGCCACAACAATTCCCTGTTCTGGTAAAATCGCATGTTCAACACCACATTTTCCCTGTTCCATATGATGTGTTAAACATTGTTCTCTAGAAAATTCTCTAATAGCCTTAGAATTTTCTGCTGATTTCATATCTTTATTAGGCGTAAAATGATCAGGAACCAAAACAACCTTATCCTTATCAAAAACATGGTCAGCCATTTGCTTAAAGATTGGCAAAGCCATTGGTCCTGTAATATCATTCGCCATTACAACATCTAATTTTGCTTCAATTAACTGCCCAGCTGTGACTTCTTTTAATCCAGCATGATCAGCTAATATTTTTTGTGTCATCGTCATTGACATGTTTTTAATCCCCCTTATCACTTTGTATGTCCTCACTAAAGAGCTTTCTCACTCTTTACTGAGCACACACAAAGTGTGTGTGTCTTAATTATTAATTAATTTATCTTCATCAGACCAGCTATATAAGCTTCTAATTTCTTTTCCAACTTTTTCACTTTGATGTTCTTTAGCTAATTTACGCATAGCTTTGAAATGAGCTTGTCCTCCAGCTGGTGACATATCCAATAAGAAATCTTTCGCAAATGTTCCATCTTGAATATCTTGTAAGATTTGACGCATTGCTTTCTTTGTATCTTCAGTGATAATCTTTGGTCCTGTAATATAATCACCATATTCTGCAGTATTTGAAATAGAATATCTCATACCTTCAAATCCTGATTGATAGATCAAATCAACAATCAATTTCATTTCATGAATACATTCAAAGTATGCATTCTTTGGATCATATCCTGCTTCTACCAAAGTTTCAAAACCAGCTTGCATTAAAGCACAAACACCACCGCATAATACAGCTTGTTCACCAAATAAGTCAGTTTCAGTTTCAGTTCTGAATGTTGTTTCCAAGATACCTGCTCTTGCTCCACCAATAGCTAAACCATATGCTAAAGCGATGTCTAAAGCTCTACCTGTTGCATCTTGTTCAACTGCTACTAAACATGGTGTTCCTTTTCCTGCCTGATATTCACTACGTACTGTATGTCCTGGTGCTTTTGGTGCAATCATTGTCACATCAACATTTTTTGGTGGAACAATTTGACCAAAATGAATATTAAATCCATGAGCAAACATCAACATGTTTCCTTCTTCCAAGTTTGGTTCAATAGATTCTTTATATAATTTTGCCTGTAATTCATCATTAATAAGAATCATGATGATATCTGCTTTTTTAGCAGCTTCAGCAGAAGTATAAACTTCAAATCCCTGAGCTTCTGCTTTTGCCCAAGATTTAGACCCTTCGTATAAACCAACAATAACATGAACTCCTGATTCTTTTAAGTTCAATGCATGAGCATGTCCTTGAGACCCATAACCAATAATCGCTACTGTCTTTCCATCCAACAAAGCTAAATTACAATCTGATTCATAATAAATTTTTGACATTTTTTTACCCCCTGTTTTCTTTTTTATTTATTTCAAAATCATTAAGACCTCTTGAAATACCAGCCAAACCAGTACGTACGATCTCAACAATATTGAAGCCATCTAACATAGCCAATAAGCCATTAATTTTACTATGTGTTCCTGTCACTTCAATGACCATTGAATCAGGTGACACATCCACAATCTTTGCTCTAAAGATATCAACAATTGACACAATATCAGCACGTGTACTGCGATCTGCCTCTACTTTGATTAGCACAAGTTCACGATAAACAGATGATTCACTTGGCAAAGCAAAAATTTCAATGACATCTTCAAGTTTTCTTAACTGTTTTTCAATCTGTTCTAAGATCTGCTGATTGCCTTGAGCTACAACTGTCATTCTTGAAATTCCTTCAATGCTTGTCGGTCCAACTGTTAAACTATCAATGTTGTAGCCACGTCTTGAGAAAAGACTACTCACACGTGTCAGTACCCCTGCACTGTTGTGTACAAGTATTGATAAAATGAGTTCTTCCATAATCTATCCTTCCTTTTTAATATTTTTATATATACGATTCATGGCTGAAATCATAGCTTTAATTGTTGCCGTTGTGATATTCAAATGAACACCCACACCATATTCACATTCTTCAACACCTAATGGGCGTAGCTGAACATAAGCAGCAGCCTTAGAATTAGAACCTGATGTCAAAGCATGTTCACTATAATTAACCAATTCTGTATATAAGAAATCATCTGTTGAGTTAAATGCATTCTTTACAGCATCGATTGGTCCATTACCATATCCAATTAAAGTTTTTAATTCTCCATGATCTTCGATTGTCACTTCAGCACGTCTTTCATATTCATTATCTTCATCACTAATATCAATCAGTCTTTGTTTAATAAATTTGTATGGATATTCAATATCAATATATTCTTTCTTAAATGTATCATAGATACGTTCTGGAGATACTTCTCCCTCTAATTCACTGATATTTTGAATAGATTTCGCAAAATCTGCCTGCAATGCTTTTGGTAAATGATAACCAAAAACAGTTTCCATAACAAAGGCAACGCCACCTTTTCCAGACTGTGAATTAATACGTACAATTGGTTCATACTGACGATTTAAATCAGCTGGATCAATTGGCAAATATGGCACTTCCCAAATACCATCACCACGTTGATGATAAGCATACATACCTTTATTGATAGCATCCTGATGGCTGCCAGAGAAAGCTGTAAAGACAAGTTCTCCAGCGTATGGTTGTCTAGGTGGAACTTCCATTTTGGTACATTTTTCATAAACATTCTTAATTTGATTCATTTGTCCAAGTTCCAATTTTGGATCAATACCATGTGTAAACATATTTAAAGCCAATGTGATAATATCAACATTTCCTGTTCTTTCTCCATTCCCAAAGAGAGTTCCTTCAACACGATCAGCACCAGCTAATAAAGCCAGTTCAGTCGCTGCAACGCCACATCCTCTATCATTATGTGGATGTACACTGACAATAACTCTTTCACGATCTTTGAAATGACGACACATCCACTCAATCTGATCTGCATAGACATTTGGCGTATCCATTTCCACTGTAGATGGCAAATTGATAATCACTTTACGCTCTTTTGAAGCTCCCCATGTATCCAAAACAGCTTCACAGACTTCCATAGCATAATCAACTTCTGTTCCAGTAAAGCTTTCTGGTGAATATTCCAAAATGACTTCACCATCAAAATCCTGTGATAAATCTTTGACTAATTTTGTCCCATCAACAGCAATCTGTTTAATTTCTTCCTTACTTTTATGAAAGACAACATCCCTTTGTAAAATAGATGTTGAATTATAAATATGCACAACAGCTTTTTTTAATCCCTTTAATGATTCAAAAGTTCTTTTAATTAAATGTTCTCTAGCCTGTGTTAAGACTTGAACAGTAACATCATCAGGTATTAAATTCTTTTCTATTAATAATCTTAAAAAATCATACTCAATCTGTGATGATGATGGAAAACCAACTTCAATTTCTTTAAATCCCAAACGAACAAGGAGCTGAAACATTTCTACTTTTTCATCAATACTCATTGGTGTAATCAATGCCTGATTTCCATCACGTAAATCAACTGAACACCAGATAGGTGCATGTTCAATTTCATGATCTGGCCATGTACGATCTGTTAATTTGATTGTTTCAAACTTTTTATATTTTTTATAATTCATCTTCTTCCTCCCCTTTCCTATAATAAAAAATCTCGTTCTCATTATGAAAAAATTCATAATAGAGGACGAGAGTTCATGACTTCGTGGTTCCACCTCATATTCATTATTGCCTCACGACAATAACCTTATCAAGTACGCTTATCTTATAAGTTCATACTCTAGCGTGATAACGGTCGCATTCCGTAGCAGCTTACTATACTTTCAGTGCTCTACTCAAGGACGAGTTCAATAATATTCTCACAATTCTTTTCACCAGCCAGAATTTCTCTACGCTTCCCCTATTATTTACTATTTCCTATCACTGTATTTATTATAGAGTTGTTGGATATATCATATACCTTTTCTCAAACATAGTCAACCATAATTTCTTTTTTTCAGTTCTCTTTTTTTCACTTTTATGAAAATAAATATATTATTTTTAGTGTTTTTCAAAAAATAAAGTGCATTTTACAAACTATATCTACATCGCTTTAAAAGCATTTTTTTCGCTTTATATGCAAAAAAAGAATAACTACTAAGAGTTATTCTATCGTTCAAATGCTAATTCAATTAATCGATCAATAAGATCACTATAAGAAAGACCATAATCAGCCATTAATTGTGGATACATCGAAATTTTTGTAAAACCAGGCATTGTGTTAATTTCATTCAAATAAACCTGATTTGTTTTCTTATCCAAAAAGAAATCAACACGTGAAAGACCATGTCCATCAATAGCTTTAAACACCTTCAATGCATATTCTCTAATCTTTTCCTGAATATCAGCATCAACCAAAGCTGGAATACATGTCTTACTTTCTTCATCTTCATATTTTGATTCAAATGTATAAAATTCACCATGAGGCATAATTTGTCCTACACGTGAAACAACTGGATCATCATTACCTAAGACTGCCGTTTCTAATTCAATACAGTCAATATATTCCTCTACAACAATATGACTATCATATTGTCCTGTCTGTTCAAGAATATCTAAAAAGTCCTCTTCTCTATCTACACGGAAGCATCCTACACTTGATCCAGAACGACTTGCTTTCACAAAGCATGGAAAACCTAGTGTTTCTTTCACTGTTTTTAAAACGTCTTCTGTTTCTTCAAACTGTTGATTGACAACAACATATTTTCCATCATATCTTTTCTTCACATAGAGAGATTTGACTTGTGGAATCCCTACTGTCTGTAAGATTTTTTTCGTATATATTTTATCCATCGCAACACTTGAAGCTAAAGTATGGCAACCAACATAAGGCACCTGAGCCAATTCAAATAAACCTTGGATGGTTCCATCTTCACCATATTTACCATGTAAAACTGGGAAAATAACATCTTGTTGTTGAATAAGCTGATAGACATCTTTAACAGGTGTTGCCAAATCAAGCCAACCTTTTGTCGCAAGATCATCTTGCGTATCATCTAAAAGATACCATTGACCATCCTGATCAATACCAACCAAAGTTAAATCATAATAGTCTCTATGAAGATTTTTTAATACAGATGTACAAGACATTCTTGATACCAGATTTTCTGTAGATTGTCCTCCACATATAATCATTAATTTTTTCATTTTTTATATGTCTCCTTTAAATACTCTACAATTTCTTGAAGATGCATACCATTTGATCCTTTTAAAAGAATCACATCATGATCTTGAAGATGATTTTTTAATGCATCTATTAACTGTTGATTATTTTCAAAATGATATGTCTCTACGCCATGTTCTTGAGCCTTTAAAGCCATCCACTGACTGGCCTGTCCAACACACCATAATTGATCAATATGTTTTTTAGCCACATACTCTCCAACTTCTTCATGAAAGGCTTGAGTATATTCTCCCAGTTCCAGCATATCAGCTAAAATCGCTATTTTTCTTTGAGGATATTGTGCCAAAACATCAAGACTTGATTTCATCGAATCTAAATTTGCATTGTATGTGCCATCAATAACTTTTATATCCTGCGCAAGTTCAATCACATCCATACGCTTTTGTGTCAGTTCAAACTGTTCAATACCCGCAATACATTTTTTAATATCTATCTTTAAACTTAAGCCCACTGCAATCGCCAGCAAAGCATTCGTCACAAAGTGTTCTCCAGAAACAGGGACATGAACATGATATGTCTGATTCTGATAATCCAAATCAAAATAAGATTCTTCCAAAAGTAATTGAATATGGTGGGCTCTTAACTGACAGTCTTCATTTTTACCAACGCGTATCATACGATAACCATTTTCTTCTACACCATGTAAAAGATCATTGTCATCATTGATAATCAATACACCTTGAGAAGACAACCCTTCAACAATTTCCATCTTGGCCTTTAAGATATTCTCACGCGATCCCAATTCACCAATATGCGCTGTTCCTACATTGGTGATCACAGCAACATCGGGCTTTGCGATTTTTGTCAAATGACGAATCTCTCCAAGATGATTCATCCCCATTTCCAAAACCATAACTTCTTCATCACGATGTCTCAAAATCGTAAGTGGCAATCCAATATGATTATTATAATTTCCTAAAGTCTTTAAAGCATGATACTGTGTTGAGACCACAGCATAAATCATATCTTTCGTACTAGTCTTGCCAACACTGCCAGTAATACCAACAACCTTAACATGACGATGCTCTCTTAAATAAGCAGCCATATCTGTCAACGCCTGCAAAGTATCTGGAACCAAAATCACATTTTTCTTAGGATAATCTATCACCTGTGATGTTATGACTGCCCCAGCACCTTTTTCAAAAGCCTGTTCAATAAACTGATGCCCATCGTTGTTTTCACCAATCAGAGGAATATACATATCTCCTTGCTGAATCTGTCTCGTATCTTGTGTAAAACCATGGATATCATCATTGATATTCCCACTTAATAACATTCCACCAGTGGCTTCTATAATCTCTTTTATTAACATATTTTTACCTCATTTTTAATATATGCACTATTATAGCACCAGTTGACTTGGAATGCTATGAAATTTTCTTGATTGCACATAATAAAAAATAGCTGTTGAAAACAACTATTTCTTACAATATTCAGATTCTAAAATATCTCTATTTGAAGATTGATAATATGACATAGATAATTTTGTTTCATCAGATAAATAATCATGATAATCAATCATGCCCTGAAAAATGCCATAAAACTGATAGACATACATAATGCCACCACAATCTCGAATACGTTTTTTAAAACTCTGCACCACTTGATGATAATCGAAAGATGTTTCGACATATAAGAATATCTTTGGACCTTTTTGTTTAATTATTGTGATGGATTGAATACCTTGAATAGGTGCCTGCTTTAACCATTCTAATATTTTTTGATATCTGGCTGCAACCAATACAACAACCATTATATATAATCTCCTGATCCATCAAAAAACAATCTTTGTTGCTGTGCACCATCAAAATCCATTATCACAAAATAACTATCCTGTTGATATGTAGAAGTATATGTCTTCAAAATCAATTTATCACCAACTATAAACCCTGATTCAACAAGTCCATTATAAACAGTTTTCTCCTGTTTTGTTGATAATTCGTATCTCACAACACTACCATCCATAGACTGATAGAAAAGATACTGATCATTGATATTAAGGAATTGGACTGCTCTTTCTTTAAGAATATCTGTTTGAAGATTTTCAACATCTAAACAAGAAATTGTTCCCTCATCATCCATATAATAAAGCCATCCATTTTGATAAATCAGATTATGATAAGAACCACTTAAGACTTTCTCATCGTTTTTTCCATCTGTCTGTACACGATATATACCATCTGTACTTGTATAATAAATAACTTGATCAACAACATTCAGACGATAAGACTTTCTATCATTGAGTTTGGTTTCCTGTTTGGTTTGTAAATCATAGACATAGATAGATTCATTATCATCATCTCGTTGATAATAAATATGGTCATTGACAATATAAACATAATAAACAGCTTGAGAGATAAGTGTCTGCTGATCTTCACCATTTAAAGAAGCCTGACAGAGATAATGATTTTTGTCAGTATAATAAAGATGATTATCATAAACCTGAATATACTCACTAACCTGTGTCATTAATGTTTGACGATTATCCAGATTTTTATCCATGGATACCAGATAACCCTGATCATTACTCATATAAAGGTTTTCACCATCAAAATAAGCCAAACCATTCTGATTGATATTTCCTATTTGACTTGATGTATTTGTTTCTTGTGATATAACCATATCCGCCTGTGGTAAATCAGTCTGATAATTGGTAGCATTCAAAGATGGTCCATGATAAATATATTCATAAGATATAGCTGTTAATATAGCCAACACAACAGCACAAATTAAAACAAAAATCTTATTCACTTTTTTATTGACTGGTATATCTTTAAATGAAGATGTAGGTTTTTCATCTTGAATCGGATCCTCATCATAAAAAAGTGGCTGATAATATCCACCTATCTGTTCATTTGGATGAAGCAAATGTCCACAAGTTGAACAATACTGTTCTCCTTCTTTAATGATACTATGACAATGTGGGCATCTTTTGATCTGATATCCACAATGAGGACAATAATTCATATCCTCGTTTATTTCGTTTTGACAATTTGGACAAAACAATGTCTCAACCCCCTCAATGATTGAATTAACGAGGATTTTCTTCCTCATCAACAACTTTATAATCAACATCTATAACATCACTATCCTGATTTTGAGTTTCCTGATAGTATGATTCATAATAACGACGATCTTCATCATCATTGACCTGTGTTTGTTTATGGCGTGAAGAAAAAAGTTTTCTTATACCCCAAATCACTATAATAACACCAATGAGGACAACAAGAATTGGTAAAAACAATCTTAATGCCAACATAATCAATACTAATACACATAATAAATAGATAAAATGATATCCCATAACACGTCTCCTTTTGCCATTTAGTCTATATGATAAATATAAACTATAAATGAACTGACTGATCTTCTTCGTGCCAGACAAACAAATAATAAACAGGGACTTTCAAACCCAAAGCAAATTTCTCAATAACTTTTAAAGATACATTACGACGTCCTCTTTCCACATCTGAAACATAGTTTTTAGATAACTGACAACGAAATCCCAGTTCTTCCTGTGAAACATTTTGCATTAAACGCAATTCTTTGATTCTTCTGCCAAATTTGACATTGATATTTTCCATGACTAATCCTTCTCCATTTGACGTATCTTTTGAGCCTCTTCTTTGATTTTCTTAAAACGATGATGTAACCCTGACTTACTGATTGTCTGTCCTGTCTGTTCGACATAGGCATTTGCTAATTCATTTAAAGTTAACTCTGGATTTTCTAGGCGCAATAAAGCAACAGTACGTGTTTTATCATCTAATATTTCAATACCGGCTTTATCAATAATATAGGCGATATCTTCAATCTGTGCTGATGAAGCACTCAATGCCTTGACTTCATTGGCGATATCACAGTTATTCCATCTGTTGACAGTATTTGCCATAGAACGATCAATACGTGTCATTTCAAAATTCATAACTGACTGTGATGCGCCAATCGCACGTAAGAAATCACCAATTTTTTCTGCTGATTTTAAATAAACAACATATTTATTACGACGTTTAATCATCTTGGCATTTAGCTCATAACGATTCATCAACTCCATAATAAACATCGCATAATCCTGTTCATTCACACTCATTTCCAGATGATAGTTTGAGGTATCTGGATTATTAACACTTCCACAAGATAAAAATACTCCTGCCAGATAAGCCCTCTTTTGGGCATCTGTTTCAAGAATTCTATCATCTGGGAAACTTTGAATGCCTATTCCTTCCATCAAATGCAAATCTTCTAAAATTTCTCTTGCTTTTGATACCATTAAAGTATAAATATTATTCTTCTTGAGTTTCATCTTTCGTGAAACACGAAACTCTATATGTGGTTGATATAAATCCTTTAAAAACTTGTGTAATTTAGATGCAATTTTTGCATTTTCTGTTCTTAATGTTAAAGTTAAACCTGACTGATTTAATGATAAAGTTCCAATAATTTTAATCATAGCACAGAGGATCGCTTTCTCACATGGTTGATCAAAATCATTAAAAACAATTTCCTCCTTGACGATTCTTGAAAAAGAAATCATCACACACCCTCCTTAATGATCGGCATCACGATGCCATTTATAAACCTGATAATATTTTGAATAATAATCTGCAAAATAATTCGTTAATGTCACAGAACGATGTTGACCTCCGGTACATCCAATTCCAATAATCATTTGCATTTTTCCTTCTTCTTCATATTTCTTCAACAAATAATCATAGTATTCAATCGTTCTTTTCACAAATTCCTGTGTCTCACTTTGTGACATCACATAATCATAAACCTCTTTATCATTACCTGTCAATTTTCTTAAGCTTTCAATATAGAAAGGATTAGGTAAAAAACGCACATCCAATAATAAATCCGCATCACGAGGAATGCCATGTTTATAACCAAAAGAAATAAATGAGACTCTAAAAGTATCTCGGTTTCCTTTATGGAAGTAACTTTCAAGTTTATCCTGCAGCTTAGATGGTTTTAAAAGTGTCGTATCAATAACAATATTAGCCAGCTGACTGATTGGATCAGCCATTTCTCTTTCAAATTCTATAGCTTCAACCAATGATGATGCGACATTACTAATCATTAATGGATGAGAACGTCTTGTTTGTTTATAACGTGAAAGTAAAACTTTATCTTCACAATCTAAAAAGATAACTGTCAGATCCACCCAATCCATATTAGATAAAATTCTCACTGCCAAAATCGCATCTCCCAAAGATATAGCCATAGCCACTTTCGAATACTTTGTAGAAGTACGCATCAAATCCCCAAATTCTTTCAACAAAGGTATCGGATAATTATCAATACAGCTATATTCCATGTTCTCAAAAATAGCCATTGCCTGTGTCTTTCCGGCCCCAGACATTCCTGTTACAACAACCACTTCAATTTTATTCATAAACTCACCCTCTTCTTTATACTATATCAAAAATCACATTATAAGTGTACTCTTTTTCTCATGACTTTATAGAAAAAGAGAAAAGTTTTCCTTTTCCCTTCTATTTCAATAATGATGCAATATACTGTCCAGCAACTGCTCCATCATTTGCTGCTGTGACAACCTGTCGTAAATGTTTTTCAGTTACATCTCCCCCAGCAAAAATACCTGCAACTGCTGTTTGTTGATTTTCATCAACTTCTATATATCCTTTTTCATTAACAATACCCAAATCTTTCACAAATTCTGTAATTGGATCCAACCCAATAAATGGGAAGATTCCCTGTGCCTGAATGGTTGAAAGTTCTCCTGTTTGAGAATCCTCAACAATCAAACCACTGACTTTCTGATCCGTCACTTCAATCGCATGAGGTTTCTTTAAATAATGCATTACGACATTTTCTTTTTGTTGGAGTTTATCAGCCAAATATTGATCAGCACGCAAAACATCACGTCTCACAACAACATGAACATGACTGACAATATCACTTAAATAAATCGCTTCTTCAATGGCACTGTTTCCACCACCAACAACACAAACATCTTTGTTTTTAAAGAAAGGTCCATCGCAAACTGCACAATAAGAGACACCTCTTCCACTCATTTCTTCTTCATGAGGAATACCCATGTGACGTTCTTTTGTCCCTGTCGCAATAAACACATAGCGTGCTTCATATGTTTTGTCTCCCACATGCACAACCTGATGGTCATCAAAGTGTTCAATGCGTTCAACTTCACCAAATTCATATTGAGCCCCAAAAGACAAGCATTGTTCATACATTGCATAAGCCAATTCCGGTCCTTTTGTAATTAAACCTGGGTAGTTTTCAATCTCAGCCGTTAAGTTCATTTTTCCGCCTGGTGCTCCTCCATCTAAAACATGAACACTGGCTCCTGCTCGACTTGCATATAAAGCAGCAGTTAATCCAGCTGGACCTGCTCCAATCACAATCAAATCAATCATTTTTCTTCCATCCTTTCTATAAATGGTATAATCTGTGACATATCATCAATCATTATATCTGGATGAAGACTTTCCATCTTCTGATATCCTTTCGGTGTCCATTTGACTCCCGCTGTATATATACCGGCATTTTGTCCGGCCTGAATATCTGTCACATTATCACCTATATATAATCCTTTTGAACAATGATACGTTTCCATCACACGAAGAATTCCTTCCGGTGAAGGTTTGACCTCTTTCACATCGTCCATTCCTAAAACCATATCAAAATAAGGTGTTATCTTAAATAAATCCAAACCAATATATGCTGCATGACGATATTTTGTTGTGACAACAGCCATTGGATAATTCTGAGCATGTAAATATGCTAATGTTTCCTGTACATGAGGATAAATTGTTACATAATCCTGATGATGAGAATGATTATATTCTCGATAATAATCAATCAGTTCATCAATCATATATTCTGGAAAATATCTAGAAAAAGTATATTTTAATGTTGGTCCTAAAAATGAAAGATGTTCCTCATCACTGATTTGATAATCTGGCTTATAGCGTTTAAAAACATGTTCAAACGACTTCCTAATCAACAAATCAGTATTTAATAATGTACCATCTAAATCAAAAATAACTGCAAAATCTTTTTTCATAAATCTCCTATTTCATATTATTATTTTAGACGCTTGTATTATAACATAAACATAGTTCAAAAAAAAGCAATGTGCAATTTTCTCATCCCACAAAAAAAGCCAAAAAAACACAATGATTCTTTTGACTTATTCAACATTATATATTTTCCTGACTTTGAATTCTTTCTACTTCAGATTTTTCATAGGCCTTCCAAAATGGATAAAAAATCACAATCCCAATCATAAAATTCACAAAGACTATGACTACTGCCATAATGGATCCCCCTGTTGCCAAATAACCTAATATCGGTGATGGTGTCGCCCATGGTAAATTGAGATACATTTTTCCAATGATTCCCATATCTGTTAAAGCATAGGTTAAAACACCAGTAATCGTATGTGATAAAACAAATGGGATAACGAGAAATGAGTTTAAAACAATGGGCAAACCATACATGACGGGCTCTACGATACAAAAAATAGAAGAAGGCAAACAGACAGTTGCGAGTGTTTTTAAATGTGGTAATTGATTTTGAGATTTATACATATAAAACAATACAGGCCAGCAGGTAGATACCCAGAAAAATAAACGATTAAAGCTAGGAACCCATACATGAGGAATAGCTTGTCCACTAAGAAAAGCTTCATTATTTTCAATAATCCAGGAAGTTGTAAATGGTGTAATCACAGCATTCACAATATTATCTCCATTTAATCCAGCCGCCCAAAAAAGCGTTGCCAAAAAATGGGCGAAACTAAACACAAAGATATTATCAGCTCCTGATAAGACTGGCAATAACATCTCTCCAACAAGTTCAGGAAGATTCATATTCATGATTGTCCTGACTCCCCAACAGATCAATGTGATAAAAAGGTAAGGGATAATAGCTGAGAAACTATCTGCAATTGCTGGCGGAACAGAATCAGGCAAAGCAATACGAATATGATAATGATAGCACAGCTGTATCACTTGGATAGAAATTGCACAAGCAACCAGTGCTGTAATCACCCCAGCACCGCCCCAATAATTAATGGGCACAGCACTTGGTAAAGCCGTTGCTTCCACTCTCTCTACAAACAGCTGTCCAATAGATGCATAGTTTAACAATATAAATGCAAAGAATGAGCCAACAGCTCCTGTCGTTTTATTTATCCCTTTGATTTCAGCATATTCACTACCAATGGAAATGACCATATAAACAGCCATAATATTCATAGATAAGCTATTGACAAGGGATATCTCATCCGCAAAAGGTTTCAAAAAAGGAAGTAATGCTGTTTCTGTCAGATTTCCATCAGAACACAAAAGATAAAAAATCAAAAAAATGGACCCAATCATCGTCACACCAATAGCTGCGACCATACCATTGGTGATTGCTTTGATAAAGGGTATTTTAGAAAAACGATTCATTGGTTGCGCAATTTTATCAACTTTTTCCATGATATGATTCATAAACATCGCATTTTTCATAATTTCCCTCCTCATCTTATCTTTATTATATATTTGAAAAAAGTCCCTTTCCATCGAGATATTTGACATAATATAAGACATTCTCTTTGGGTAAAAAAAAGAAGAAATTCTTTAAATCTCTTCTTCAAGTATTTTTTTCATTTCTTCAATAAAGATTTCCATCTGTTGTTGGGTTCCAATCGTCACTCTTAGATACTGTTCAATTCTTGGCTGATGAAAATAGCGAACAAGAATGCCTCTTTCTCTTAACTTTTCAAAAAGTGTTTGAGCATCATAATGAGGATGCTTAATAAAAAGAAAGTTAGCTTTTGAATCAGGCATTTCAAATCCTAATTTTTTTAATTGCTTTTTTGTATATTCTCTGGTTGCTATAATCTTTTGAGCATTGTCCTGAATATAATCACTATCCTGCATACTTGCTAGCCCAATAACTTGCGCAAGACTATCAATAGGATAAGAATTAAAAGAATTTTTCACATCATATAATCTAGCAATCACTTCCTGACTACCAATGGCCACTCCTAAACGAATCCCTGCCAATGATCTGAATTTAGAAAATGTCTGAGTAATCAAAAGATTAGGATACTGCTCAATTAATGAAACTGCACTCTCTCCTCCAAAATCAACATAAGCCTCATCAATCACCACAATACTTTCCTGATTATGTTTTAAGATATCTTCAATCATATGCAATGAAACACACAATCCTGTAGGTGCATTAGGATTAGGGAAGATAATTCCTGAATTTTCCTGATAGTAATCTTCTTTGACAATTTCAAATTGTTCATTTAATGGTATTTTTTGATAAGGAATTTGATATAAATCACAATAAACAGGATAAAAGGAATAACTGATATCTGGAAATAAGACAGGTGCTTCACCATTAAAACATGTTAAAAAAAGGAGTGCCAGTACTTCATCGGAACCATTTCCAATGAATATCTGTTGCTCAGAAACATGATGATAATCCGCTAAGGCCTGTCTTAATTCATCAGCATCTGGACGTGGATATAATGAGAGTTTTGAAGCATCAAAACGTTGAATGGCTTCTTTGACTTTTATTCCTGGATGATAAGGATTTTCATTTGTATTTAATTTAATCAGATTTTGAATACGTGGTTGTTCTCCTGCAATATAAGGTTGAACTTGTCTTAATTTATCTTGCCAGCTCATTTGTTTCTCCTCCTAACATTTCTTCAATCACTTCATAAACATAGCGAACATGACGTGGTATCATCTTTCGAATCTCATCTTGAGCATATACAAAAGTATAACTATTCTGCACTTCTTGCAACATGGATAAATCATTATATGAATCACCAATGGCATAAATATGGTGACGTGGAATTTTCAGCATTTCACAAAGCGTATTCAATCCTTGACCCTTGGAGCAGCCTTTAGCGACGACATCCACATAATGAAGATTATAATAAGCCTCAACCTCTTGATGAAAATGCTTCTGAATATACTCATAACACATTTTTGTGATATCCATATTTTGATCATCCTGATGAAAAGAAATAATTTCAAACTGTTGGGCACTTTGATAACAGTCTTGAAAAGAACCACTTACTACCTTTTCCTGTTGGCTCATATGTTCAACACATTGTCCATTTTTGTAACCATAGCTCAACTTCCCATCACTATAATAAGACCATAACCCAGAAAACTTAGTCGTATAATCTAAAATAGCTTGTCCAACATCTCTAGAAATTACACAATCATATATTTTTTGATAATGCTTATCTAGAATCTGAGCACCATTGTTAAGTATCAGATAATCAAAAGGAAAATGATATTGATCAAGTACCCATTTGATTTCAAAAAACTGTCTACCTGTACATAATGCAATTAAATGCCCTTGAGCCTGTAATTCTTTCATTTTCACAATATTGTATACACTGATATTGTCACCATCATGAATCAATGTTCCATCTACATCACTGATAAGTATTTTCATATTTGAACTCCTTTGTCCTATTATATCTAATCTCTTCTCAAAAGCAAAGAAAAAAAGAGGCACTTGCCTCTTAGCTAATATAATCTTGTGGGGTATGCGTATAAGTCAGTTTGGAATAATAAGTCTGATCTTGACGATACACAACAAATGAAGACTGACCATCATAATTTCCCATACCATAATGACCTAAAGTTTTTTTCTTTTGTTCAAACTCATCTTTTCTTTCTTTAAAATCATTCATCAGCTGAGTTGTTGTTGTCTGATTTCCTGTATATGTTTGAATAATCTGTTGTTGTTCTTCTGTGAAAAACAGTTCATCAAACGTTGTTGCATGATTTTTAACAAATACAACTGTTTCATCATTATAAGTATGAGCACGATCATAAGAGCGTTGAATTTCTACACTGAAATCATCATTGATTGCTAAACGATAAGTCAAATCATAATAAATATTATAATTATCAGCAATTTGAATCTGATATTCTTTTTCCCATGTACCATTTTTTTGGGATAATGTCTTTTCATAATTTTCAATATCTTCAACAATATCATCTACATTTGTAAATTGATTCTGAAAATCAGCTAAAGTCTCATAACTATCAATCAAAGCTGTTGCTTCACTATCCACAACATCTGGAAGTTCTATTTTTGTCTCCTGTTGCACAGGTTCACGATTAACCATTTGATTTAAAACACGACTATATAATAATGGTATCGTAATAAAGGAAAAAAAGATAATCACATATAATAAATATGTCATTGCCTTATTATTAGGCTTCTTATTTGAATAACCCTGCCTTAAATCCAATCCACAATGAGAACAAAAATTCTCATTCTCCTTTAACTCATGTCCACATCTTGGGCATTTTCTCATATATTACTCCTCCTCAAAATAATCATCCATGAACTGTTCAAATTCATCTAAAAATTCTTGCTTTCTTTCTAATTGTTTCTCTCTATCTTCTATTTCAAAATAAGCCTCATCAAGATACTGATAAGTTTTGACCATATCGCCATTTCTCACAACATGAATGGTAGGTGTCCAATCAAACTCCAATCGCTGATAAAGATTTTCATAAAAATCCTTCTCTTCCTGTGAGGCATCCTCATCACGTGCACGATCCCTATATTCCTTAATATTCAGATAATAAATACCTGTTCCCTCATGTTGATTGATATATTCCTCTAAAATAGGATAAAACTCCTGACAATCTCCACAGTCAGGTCTACCAATATACAATAAAAATGTAACATCTGAATTTAAATTCTGTGTTAACTCTTCATATGCAATAGGCTGAATTCCTTCAATTTTCAATTTTTCTGTCTTTGTATTTTGACATCCTACTAATAAAAAGCATGTCATCAAAAAACAAATCCATTTTTTCATTATCATCACCACTTTCGTTTAATATAACATAAAGCTCATCAAATGAAAAGAAACAATGCTTGTCTCACATAAAGAACCTATTTTCTCATCAAAAAAACGCACCTGAGTGCGTAAAAAGCTTTTATAAAGTTTTTTTCTTTTTGAACATAATTCCTAAAGTCAATAAAGCAAATAGAGAAAGAACCAGATATGGCCACATCACTGTCAAATCATCTGTTTGAACAGGTTGTGATTGTACAGATGAAGTAGGAGGTGTCTGTTGTGATTCCTGATTATTTTCTGGTGTCTGATCATCTGTTGACTGATGAGGAGGTGTTATTTCTACCTCTTCTTTGACTTCATAAGACACAATAGGTTTAGGAAATTCCATTTCTCCCTGGGTACCATCACTTGACTCATAAGCCAAGGTTGCTTTTTCATTGGTATATGTTTCATATATGCCTGCATTCGTTTCTTTGTGAGTCAAAGATAAAACATATGACAATTCAAGAGCCTGCCCTTTTTGAAGAGGTGTTTGAATATCTAAAACAAGTTGTTCCTGATCATGACTTTGATAGTGAATCTGATATTGGTCTTCAAAAGATATTGTATTTCCCTGAATTGTTCCTTTTAATACTTTTTCGCCAACGCTTAATGTCACTGTACTTAAATTCTTTAAATCAAAATCATCACCAATGATGTCTGTGATACTACCAGCTTTCATAGCATATAAAATATCACTTTTCACATTATCAAACATACCTGATACATCTGTTGGAATAACTTCTGACTGTCCTCCAATCTGACTCAAGTTTTCTACATATCGGCACCATGCGTAACTATCATAATATCTTGTATTGGCATAGGCATACCCATGATATTTTGTTGTAATATCACGCCATGCTGTGACAGCCTGATAAACGGCTGCATCATTTGCAGAAGCATGTTGATTTAAATCTTCAACTGCGACATACTCTCCTTCTTCAAAGCCCGCTTCTTGATAAGTGCTGTTAGTATATACCGTTCCTGCATCCGATGTATATGCCCCTAACTGATAGACATGCTGATACTGCTTTATATCTGATGTGATGCTTTCACCATATGTCTGATACCACGTTGCAATGTTCTGAAATTCTTCATAATATGTCTGAGCTGCTTCTTTTCGTTGCGCTTCTGTCATATTCATATAATCACGACCTGCATGATGTGCTGACATCATATCATTACCAGCAAGAATCTGGCCCTGTGTATTGACACCATTGCCCGGAAAAGCACTTTCACTATAGATAGACATAATATCATTTTCATTTTGCCCATCACCCCACAGATAAGTCACACCATCCGTCACCAAAACAAGATGTTTATTGTTGGAAGAAGTCTGTGTATCTGCATCCAGCATTGCTTCACCTTTTTTAAGCCCAGCATAAATATTTGTCCCACTTTCCAGTTTCTGGTCAATTGCTTTTTTCATGCGATCAATATTGTCTGCTGTCAATTTTGTTAAAGCAAGACTCGTACTATCAGTCGCATTCTTATTAAAAAGAACAACACCTACTTGAATGATATTGCCTTTATTGGCCTGCACTAATAATTCATCAAGCATCTTTTTAGCTTCGTTTCTTACATCAACACTTGTTGATTTATCTAATACAAAGACAACATCTGAATAAGTCTTTTCTTCATTTCCACTCATCCTCAATTGAACAGTTGTTTCATCATCTTCATTGAGTTGTGTCGCTGTTTTATCAAGTTTAATATCTTGGATAGAATTTGCAGCATAAACATTCATCAATGATGAACATATCAACATCAATGACATAGCAGCTGTTATCATTTTCCTTGTATATTTCATTTCTTTTCTCCTTTCCTATATACAAGTCTTTCCACTTTTCTATAAATCAAACATCATTCAACTGCTATTTTTACAAACAAAAAAACGTACCTAAATACGTTAAATTCAAAGATGCTATACCAAGATATCAATAATAAACCATATAATTGATTCTTCAATTTTCAATAGACTCTTTCCAAAACAGAGGAAGTCACATCAGTTACTTCCTCTATAATGAAAGAAAATGTTGAATTTCTTATGATACTGATATATTTACTTCTTCTATAGTAGCTTGACCATAATCAGCTATTGATGAATTTTGAAGTGTAGATTGAACATCATCTGCATTTTCTACATATTCAAAAGAGTCAGTATATAAACGTGATTGTCCCATATAATCACTATCGGGATCATAACTTGAATCAAAGTTTGTATAATAATACATATATCTTGTACTGTCTACATATTGATGAGATGAAAAATCATAATCCTGATAAGTTTCCTGGAAAACAAAGACAAGATAATTTCTTTGATAAGTGATCTGTTCACTATTCTCCTTAATATAATAGGCTTTATAGAATTGACGTTGTGTCTGGTCACTGTTATAAGTATTCGTCGCCTCTGAGATAGCTTCATCATAGGCTTTCTTATAAATATCCTGATCTATTTCAGAAGCACTTTGATATTTCACTGTTAATCCTGAAACATCAAATTCCTTTGTTTCTTCCTTCAAAACAACTTTTAACTGTTTTGCTGTTTCTTGAGAATAATTGGCTCTCACAGTGACTTTATCTCCATTAGAAAGCTGACCATTATTTTCGATATCAAAAGAGATTGTATTTACAAAACTTGCTAGATTTTCATTTGTCATATCATAATCAATATTATATTCTTCAATATAAGCTTCTCCTGCTCCATTATAGCCATCATAAGATAAAACCATATTTTGAAAAGCATCTATTTCTATCTTATTAAAAAAAGTATCCCAGATTTTGTAACCTGCAAAAATGACAATAATCGCAGCGATAACACCAAATACAATTTTACCATTTTTAGTTTTGAAAAAGGCCACTGTCTTTTCTTTTGTTATTACAGGTTCAGTAGGTGTCTGTGAAGTTTTTGCCTCATCATTCGTTGTTGTCTCACTCACATTATCTTGTGTTTGATGAAGTGTTTCGTTTTGGAAAACTTCCCCATTTCCAGCAGGCAAATAGGCATCTAACGTCGTCACTTTCACAAGACCATCTAAACGCAACATGACAAAGACATGAAGTAGTGCAGAAGCAAAAACAATAATTCCCATGATAGTGACGATAACATCACTGCCAGTCAAATTCTGTAATGAGTCTCCCAACCCCACTAATTGAACAACAAAATAAACAGAGATAACCGTATGCAAAATAGCATCCCATAAAAGACTTTGAACTTTTTCCTTTTTCAAATAGTAAAGATATAAAAGCACTGTCACAATAATAGTTCCTAAAATTCCTACCATAAAGAAAATGATTGTATTGAAAAGACCAGAAAGAGAACTCATTAAACTGAAAATATCAGATGACATAGAGAGGATTCTCCATAAACTGATTGATAAAATGAAGTCAAAGATCACTACCAATAAACATAAAGGTTTAAATGCATATGTTTTTTTCATGATGATTCTCCTCCTTCTTCATGATTGTCAGATGATGAATTTGTTTCTTTTGGCGTTTCAGTAACCTTTCCATAAGACATATCTGGCATATAAGGCTGTAAAAAAGAAAGATGAAGCACATGATACATCTGTAAAAGAATCAAGGCATTAAAGATAACACCAATAATTGCAACAAGTAAAACAAGCTGTAAACTTCCCATAATAGAACCAGTGATATCTCCCACTTCACTCGTTCCTAAAAATAAAGAACTCATTCCACTCATCAACGTAGATACAATGGTGTCAAAAAATCTTAAAAACAAGATAAATTCTATAACCGCTAAAATACAACTGATGATAATCGCCAGTTTTCTTTCTTCATAAATAAAATAAACAACTAAGAAAATAGCAATAACATCTGTTGCCACAATACCCAGACAAAAGATAAGTGAGATTGTTGACATAGACTCTGTTGTTAAGCCTGTTAAAGCAGAAGTATCATATGAACCTGATCCTCCAGCCAAACGACTTAATGGTGAATAAATCATATATGTTCCAATAAGCGATATGATACTGACAATCAAGGTAGCAATCGCTAAAGGCGCATATTTCATTTTTGATTTCATCATAAATCCCTCCCTTTTTTACTTATTATATCATATTTATTAAAAAAAGACTCACATTGACATAAAAGAAAAGAAAGCAACAAAATGTTACTTTCTTCATATAATTATTATTTTAAAAGACTTTCTCCTGTCATTTCTTTAGGAATTGGTAATCCTAATAATTGTAAGATTGTTGGAGCTAAATCTCCTAATTTTCCACCTTCTTTTAATTCTAAATGTGTATTTGTAAGAATTAAAGGTACAGGATTTGTTGTATGTGCTGTAAATGGATTTCCATCTTCATCCAATAATTTTTCACTGTTTCCATGGTCAGCAGTGATTAACATTGTCCCACCAAGTTCAAGAACTTTTTCATAAACTTCACCAACACATTCATCAACAACACTGACTGCTTTGATAGCTGCTGGAATAATTCCAGTATGTCCAACCATATCACAGTTTGCAAAGTTGACAATTACAACATCATAAATATCTTTATCTAATTCAGCAATCAATGCATCTTTCACTTCATATGCACTCATTTCTGGTTGTAAATCGTAAGTTGCAACTTTTGGTGAATTAATTAAAACACGAGTTGCTCCTTCAATTTCTTTATCGACACCACCATCCATAAAGAATGTAACGTGAGCATATTTTTCAGTTTCAGCAATTCTTAATTGTTTTAATCCTTGAGCTGATAAATAATCACCTAAAGTATTAGATAAATCTAATGAATGGAATGCGATATCTCCATTAACAGTATCAGCATATCTCATCATACAAACAAAGTGAATATTTTTTGGTTTATCAGCTGGTTTGAAATCATCATAAACATCAGCAGTGAAAACATTAGACATTTGAATTGCTCTATCTGGTCTAAAGTTTGCAAAGATAATCGCATCATTATCTTCGATTGCTCCATTTGTATCTGGATTATATCCAGGAATGACGAATTCATCATATACTTCTTTCGCATATGAATCTTTGACATATCGAACTGGATCACTATATGTTTCACCAGATTTTCCAATTAATGCATTATAAGCCAACTCAATACGATCCATTCTCTTATCTCTGTCCATAGCATAATATCTACCAGAAATAGAAGCAATCTGTCCAACACCGATTTCATTCATCTGATCTTGTAATTCTTTTACAAAATCTGCTCCACTATCAGGTGCCACATCTCTACCATCTAAGAAAGCATGAACGTAAACTTTTTCTAATCCCTGATCTTTAGCAAGTTTTAATAATGCGTAAATATGTTCATTTGAAGAGTGTACCCCACCATTTGATAACAATCCCCAAATATGTAATTTTGAATTATGATCTTTAGCATGTTGAATAGCTTTTAAGAAAGCTTCATTGGTAAAGAAAGTTCCATCTTCAACAGCTTTATTAATTAATGTTAATGATTGATAAACAATTCTTCCAGCACCAATATTTAAATGTCCAACTTCACTATTTCCCATTTGTCCTTCAGGTAATCCAACAGCATTTCCACAAGCTTTTAAAGTTGTTGTTGGATACATAGCCATCAAATCATCTAAATTAGGTGTATTTGCTAATTTAACAGCATTTCCATCAACACGATCTGTTAAACCATACCCATCTAAAATACATAAAACTATAGGTCTCTTTTTCATTTTCTCTATACCTCCATACGCGTTCATTATACAAAATTTATCATAAAAAATAAAGTTATAAATACATTTTATAAGCTATTTCTACTTTCTTTTTCTTGGCATTGAAATCAGATAAATCCCGACAAAGCTAATGATTAATGGCCAGTAGGCTCTGATGCTTGTTTCAATCTGTTTTAAAAACTCATTTTGCTGTCCATTTTGATTAATTGTCAACAAGACTCCCAACATCATCAGAATAATGCCTATATTCCTTTTTATATCCATGTTTATCACCATGAATATTCTAACATCCCCTATTTACGAACTTTGTCACTATCAAGAATAGAATGACAAAAACGCAATAAGCCTTTTAAATCAATAGGTTCTCTTCCTTTTTGTGAATAAACAATGACTTCAAAACGATTAAATTCAAAACGATTAGAATGAATAATGCTATTCATATCTTTACGTAGCTCTGAGGGTGTCACAATCATTAAATTCTCAGACATCTTCCTTAATAATATACATAATGTCGCCAATGACAATTCTAAATCCAAGGTTGCTTTCGTGCGATCATGTGTCAGAATATAAGAATCAAAGACTCCTTTTTGATTCTCAATTTGATTAAAACGATTTAAAATCATTTCAACTCCAACAACATTATCCTCCAATGCTTCTAAATAACATAAACGCTTTAAATCTCTCTTGCTTCCCATAATATCTCACCTTAATTTCATTATACATGAAATCCATATCTTTGTACAAAAAAAGTCAGCTTACACTGACTCATCTTCATGATATAAACAATATAATCCTCGACCATAATAAATCATCGCAATAATCATTAAAACCAAAGTTGAATAAATGAAAATTGATGAAATCATTGTATGAGGAATATAGAAAGCCACCAGCAAAATAGAAACGACAAAAAATACTGCTGTCGCAATCTTACCAGGCATTTCAGCCTGAGCTAAATGTTTCCCTGTTTTATGATAAACATAATATCCACCAAACAACAGCATACCATCTTTTAATAAAATGATAATGACCAGCCAAATATATGGTCGATAAGTATACATCAATGTACAGGCCACCACAAATTGTGTTAACTTATCAGCCACAGGATCAATCAGTTTTCCAAGTTCGGTAATCATATGACATTTTCTGGCAATCAATCCATCAAAGAAATCACTTAAACTGGAAAGAATCAATATCCCTGCTGCTGCCATATGACCCTGTTGTGTCTCTGCGTTAAAATATGTATATAAAAATACTGGTACTAATATTATTCGAAAATAACATAATATATTTGGAATGCTAAAAATTTCTTTTTTTGTAAACATCATATGTCCCTGCCTTTTTTATAATCCTTATTATAAGGAAAATAAATAATGAAGTCAAACGTATGTTATGATTGAATATATTGAATAATCTCCTGAATAATTTCTTTTTGACTTTTATGAGAAATATCAATGTGATGTGTCATCAGCTGATGATAATGTTGCATACGTTCCATACTTCTTTCTATAACACTTTCATCTCTCAACCCTAAAGCAATATCTTTTTCCAAATGCTCTTTCAACGTTTTCTCATCACAAATCAGAGAAATGGGATATACCTGACAATCCTGAAGGTCTAAGCGAGAACAGATTTCATCAATAATGGACTGTTCATGCATCACCCAGCAGAAAATCACATTTTGAATCACTGAACAATTCAAAAAAGATTGCAGCTGATAAACAATATGATTCATCACCATTGTTTTTGTTTCCTCATTAACAACAAATGGATGCATATCCCAACACCAGTCTCCATCCAGCATCACACTTTCATTCAATTCTTTTTTAAGAAGGGAACTCATAGTTGTTTTCCCAACGCCCATCGTTCCACCAATCATGATAAGTTTCTTCATTTGACCCTCCAAAAAAAGCCTTAGGAAAAATCCCAAAGCTCTTAAAATTTCAAAAATTTTCTAACTGAAACAAAACTTCCAATCAATCCAACACCACATCCTAAGGCAACCATAATTCCTGAACATTGCCAAATAAATGGGAATGGTTCACGTAATGATAACATAGCAGGCAATAAATCTACTGCTCCACTATAAAGCCAAGTATATCCAAAGTAGATAACCAAAATAGGAATAAGAGATCCTAAAAGTCCAATGAAAATACCTTCTAACATATATGGTAAACGGATATACCAGTTACTAGCTCCAACCATACGCATAATACCGATTTCTGTTTGACGAGAAGTAATTGTCATTTTAATAGTATTCGCAATCATAAATAAAGCAATAATCGTTAATCCAACAACAAATATAGCACCGCCATTTCGAATCGTTTCTAAACTATTCACCAAGGCATGTGTAGATTCTCCACCAGATGTTGCCTGATTGACATGATCTAGTGTACTGATTTGTTCAGTAACAGCATCAATCTGTTGTGCATCGTTCACTTCTACAACATAAGCAGCACCTAAAGGATTGTTTTCACGATAACTTTCAAATAAAGCTTTACCATCTTCATCCTGCATTTCAATCAGTTTATCTAATTCTTCTTCTTTTGATGAAAAAGTCGCTGTCTTGACACCATCAATCGCTTCAATTTCAGGCAAGAGTTTTTGAGCTTCTTCATCACTGATTTCACGATCCATTTGAACATAAATTGTCAAACTATCTTCAATACTATATGTCATATCCTGAATATTAATTGCAATAACTCCAATCACTGAAATCAACAATAAAGTAATCGTTACAGCAAAAATAGAAGAAACGGACATAACCCCATTTCGCCAGATATTCTGAAAAGCTGTTTTACAATGTTTCGGTAAGTTTCTTATACAACTAATGAATTCCATCAACATAACCTCCTACACTTGTGTCCGTTTTGATACAACCATCTTCAATCAAGATTGTTCTTTTCTTATGTTTCTGTACAATTTCTTTATCATGAGTAACAACCAGAATCGTTGTATGATTGACTTCATTGATTCTTTCTAGTAAAGCAATGATTTCATTAGAAGTATCAGGATCAAGATTTCCTGTTGGTTCATCTGCAATCAAAACTTTAGGACTATTGACAATGGCTCTGGCAATCGCAACACGCTGCTGTTGACCACCTGACAATTCATGTGGGAAAGCATTGGCTTTATCTTCCAGACCAACAAGTTCCAGAGTTCTTCTAACTTTTTTACGAATCTGTACTTTCGGTGTATCAGTAACTTCTAATGTAAAAGCGACATTTTCAAAAACTGTTTTCTTTGGTAACAATCTAAAGTTTTGGAAAACAACACCAATATTTCTTCTAAAATAGGGAACTTTTCTGTTTTTGATTTTTGAAACATCCTGTCCTGCCACAATCACTTTTCCAGAGCTTGCTTTTTCTTCACGGTATAACAACTTAATAAAAGTTGATTTCCCTGCGCCTGTAGGTCCTATGACATAAACAAATTCTCCTTCTCCAATATCTATATTCATATTATTAACAGCTCTTACGCCGGTTTTATAAACTTTGGTTACATTTTCAAGTTTTATCATCTTATCACGCTCCTCGACATATTATAACATATATTTTACTGAAAAAAATGGGAAATAATGGTTTTCTTATAAAATCGTTTTTTAAAAACTTTTTATTCTCTTCGTTTTCTCTTTGTTTTCCATTTAAAATTCGCTATAATAAAGAGAGAGGTGGTATACATGAGAAAATGTCCAAGATGTCATAGTGAAATGAAAGAAGATTGCTATATCAAGGATACAGCACAACCAATCAGTGATTTTGTGATTATTGAAAAGAATGAAAATTTAAAAAAGAAAGAACATTCATTAAAAGCTGCATTATGTAAGTCATGTGGCTATGTGGAATTATATGTAGATATCAAAGAGGATTAACTCCTCTTTTTCTATACTTTTTTATTTTTTTATGATAAAAAGCATGATATAATGCATTCACGAAGGAAGTGATTAAAATGTGTGGAATTGTTGGATTCGCACCAACTCATAAAAATGCTAGTGAAATATTAAAAAAGATGATGGATCGTATTGCTCATAGAGGTCCTGATGGTGAAGGTCAGTTCATTGATGAATATGTAGCTTTAGGTCATCGTCGTTTATCTATTATAGATTTAGCTGGTGGTCAGCAACCAATGCAATCTGATCATCTGGTGATTGTTTTTAATGGTGAAATATATAATTATTTGGAATTAAAAAAAGATTTAGAAGCAAAAGGACATGTTTTTCAAACACATAGTGATACTGAAGTCATCTTACATGGTTTTCAGGAATATCATTATGATGTTGTCAATTACTTAAGAGGAATGTTTGCTTTTGCTTTATATGATACAAAAACACATGAATTATTCTGTGCTAGAGATCATTATGGTATTAAACCTTTTTATTACTATAATAATCCTGAACACTTCTTATTTGCCAGTGAAATCAAAGGTTTTCTTGATCATCCCGATTTTCAAAAGGAATTAAACACTGATGTTTTAGATATTTATTTAAAGATGAATTATGTCGCTGGAGAAGATACATTCTTTAAAAATGTCAAACAATTATTACCTGGTCATTATTTAATCTATAAAGATCAGAAAATCCAAATCCAACGTTATTACAACATTGAATTCAAGGATCAATATAAAACTGATCAGGAAATGATTCAAGCCATTGATCAGATTATGAAAGATTCTATTCAACACCATTTGATTGCTGATGTAGAAGTTGGATCATTCTTAAGTAGTGGTATTGATTCTTCATATCTTGTTTCTCTTGCCAGACCACAACATACATATACGGTTGGATATAATGATGAAAGATATAATGAAATCAATTATGCTAAAGACTTAACACAACAATTAGGTATTGAAAACAAAAGTAAGATTATTACCAAAGAAGAATATTTAGAAGTTTTACCAAAGATTATGTATCATTTGGATGAACCAACTGCTGATCCAGCAGCTGTCGCTTTATATTTTGTCAGTCAGCTTGCCAGTCAGGATGTGAAAGTTGTGTTATCAGGTGAAGGTGCTGATGAATTCTTTGGTGGTTATAATACTTATCGTGGTGATATCGATAGTGGTTTCTATGGAAAACTGCCATTTGCCCTAAGACACTTGATTGCCTCTATCTGTAAACACCTTCCTACTTTTAAAGGTGTTCCATTCCTGATTAGAAATGGTGAACGTATTGAAGATTATTATGTTGGGGTGAACCCTGTCTTCTCTGATAATGACTGTAAACATTTATTAAAAGATACAAGTCATTTACATAGTCATAAAGATATTGTTGGAAATGTCTTTGATCATGTGAAGAATGCAACAAACATTCAAAAACGTCAAGCTTTTGATTTACAGACATGGTTTATCAAAGATATCCTTCAAAAAGGTGATAAGATGACAATGGCTCACTCTATCGAAAGCCGTGTTCCTTTTACTGATAAAGAAGTTTTTAAAGTTGCCAGTCAATTAAAAGATAACCAAAAAGTCACAAAAGAAAATACAAAAGTCTTATTAAGACAGGCTGCTAAAAAAGTCATTCCTAATGAAGCGTATAAGAAAAAGAAACTAGGTTTCCCAGTTCCTTTACGTGAATGGATGCGTGAAGATGATCTTTATCAAAAAGTATCTGAAGGATTACAGACACCTATTATCAAACAATTATTTGATCACCAAAAATTATTAGAAATGTTAGAAGACCATAAAAATCATAAACATGACTATTATAAAAAAATATGGACTGTTTATTGTTTCTCTTTATGGCACCAAGTTTTCTTTGCGGAAGAATATGAAAATCAAGCCTAGGCTTGATTTTTTTCATAGATGATTAAGTTTAATGATTGAGGCACAACTTGAAAATGATATTCTTCTGCCTTCATCTCTTCGCCATCCATATTACAGCTTTGTTGACAATAAACTGTCGCTTCTTTGACTTTATAATAATGAACTTCATGACGTTTGTGCAATTGATGTGATAAAAGATAAGTCACTAAATAAGGAATTTTGATTTTAGATACAGGATCTACAATACAGATATCTAAATATCCATCTTGAATATTGGCCTGTGGAACAATCTGGAATCCCCCACCATAATATTGGGCATTATTGAATGTACATAATGTGACCTTTCCTTGATAAAGGCATTGCCCTTGAGACATCACTTTCACAACATGTTGATGATAACGAAAAACCTGCTGTAAAACAGAAATTAGATAACTTTGTGATTCAGGAATAAAAGGAATATCTGGTGTATCATGAACTTTATTAGCAATGACGCTATCCAAACCAAAACATGCTGCATTCAAATAATAATATTCATTCAATTGAATCGTATCTACTTTTTGACTGTGTTGATTTAATGATTGGATAAGCAATTTGCGAAGGTCTTTTTCTTTTGTCATGCTTCTACAAAAATCATTGCCTGTTCCATAAGGTAAAATAACCAACTCATGATCACTATGTACCAATGCCTGCAACAAACCATTGATCGTTCCATCTCCTCCAACTGCATAAAAACGAGATGGTTTGAAACATTGACGAATATATTTTTGACTATCAAGCATAGATGTTGTATAGATGATTTCATATTGATAATCTTTCATGACTTCATGAATCATCTCTTCTAAGTCATGATGTTTTTTTGTATCATGCATCATAAAAATATGTTTCATTTTTCCCACTCCTGTACACAATGTGTGATATATCTTTGAAAACTTCCTTTTTGAATCATTGCCTGATCTTTGATTTGATATTCTAATGTTTTCAGTTCTTTATCCATTAAACGATGTGACACCAGCACCAGTTCACTAGCAAGTTCTCTTGTTTTTTCCAGCAGTTCCACTTGTTGCTGATGTGTGAAAGGACTATAAACACCATAAGGAATATCTAAAATACAAACATCATAGCTTTCTTCAATTGTTTTCATATCTTTCTTTTGAATCAATAGTGGATCATAGCCATAATGCTCAAGATTTAAGCGAGCCTGATAGGCCACATAACGATTCATATCATAACCAACAATATTGGCTCCCATGCCCAGTCCTTCTAAAACAACTGTACCAATCCCACAGCAGGGATCAACAATACGTTTAGATAAACCTAAACCTAATGCAATATTAACCACCGCTCTAGCATCTCTTAAAGCTAAGGAATGTGAGTAGGAATATGGTTTATCAAAATGCTTATTCCAGCACATATCATTTTCATAAATCCCAAAGTACCATATATCCTTTAACTTTGTAATTGCAAAAACCGTCTTTGGATGATGCATATTAACAGAACCAGCAATTGGTAAAGCAATCTGTTTACATTTATCAATTGATTCCCGGTAAGGAACATGAGTGATTTCATTTTTTAAATAAATCACCTTAAAATCATAGTAGCAATAATCTTGCTGTCTTACAAAATCAACAAGTTCTAAAAAAGAAGAACTTTGATAAAATATTGTTAACTTTCCACGTATATAAGCACTTCTGGTGTAATCAAAATCTTGTGTTGTCAAATAATACTTATCAGTCATTTCTTGATGAAAGATATGTCGAAATTCCATTTCACATAAGTCTTTTTCGTGGGGTGAATAATTATAAATATATAAATAATTGTACATGGTTTCCTCATTTCTTACATTTTTGTTATCTTGATTATTTATAGTATACATAAATTTAGAAATGTTGTAAAATAGAGATACGTTTGGGAGGTGTTTTTTATTTTTGGGATTCAGTATTTAAAAACACATTTTACACATCATCAAAGGTATATCATTGTAGCTGTCTTTTCAATGTTTTTGCCTTTTTATATGTGTGGAGGAATTTTAATTTTTTTAACACTTCGTTTATTATGGAAAGGTGAAATTCAAGAAGCTTATAAACAAATTCCTCAAAGTCGTTTTATTATTTATTTTTGTTTATTAAGCGCTATTGTTTCCTTGTTTTATCAAAACTATTATGGTTTTGTTTGTAGTATTGGGATTTTGGTGATCTTATCTTTTGTCTTGTATTATCGTATTCATATTGATTCACGATTATTTGAATACATCTCAAATTGTATTATTGTTTTAAGTATTTTTGCAGCTTTATATGCTTTGATTGAATATATTGGTGTTTTGAATTCCTATGATATTGATCAGTTTGAAATCCTTATTTTCAATCGCCCTCAAGATCGTATTAATTCTGTTTTTTTCAATGCCAATTATTATGCAATGATGATTGAATTCTTTGTCTGTATGACTTTTTATAAAATATTAAAAATTCAAAATATAAAATTAGAATGGAAAAAATTTTTATATTATATTGCAGTTATTGGATTAAATTTATTTGTCTTATTGTTAACAGGATGTCGTACAGCATGGCCTGCTTTAGCGGGTGGTATATTAATTATGCTGATTGTTGATAAACATTATAAAACATGTGGAACTATTTTAGCATTAGTCATTTGTATATGTATTTATTTCTTGTTTAACCCTTCAAAGTTCCCACGTGTTGATAATATTATTGATTATTTTATGACCCGTGCTAATATCTGGGATGTTGCTATTCAAAATATTATTACACATCCTTTATTTGGAGAAGGGCCTATGACATATATGCATATTTATCCATTATATCATGGACATCCAACTGAACATGCTCATAGCATTTATTTGGATCCACTGCTATGCTTTGGAATCATTGGTATTTTAACAATTCTACCTTATATTTATTCTAATATTAAACAGCTTTATCATTTATGGAAACTTAAAATTGATAAAACTTTAGTCGCTTTAATCGTTTCCTTTACAGTTATGATTTTCATACATGGCTTTTTGGATTATACAATTTTTTTTGTTCAAACAGGTTTTCTATATCTATTAATAGCAAGTTCTTTTGATGTTCATAAAAAAGAGCTTTCTCAATATAAAAACGCTATAGCGAAATAATTCGTTATAGCATTTTTATTGCTTGATTTCAGGACAAAGTCCTAAACGGTTTAATTCATGATAGATACCATCATTCTGTACACTTTCACAGATAACATCAGCATGATCTTTCAATTCCTGAGAAGCATTGCCCATAGCCACACCAATCTCACAAGTTTTGATCATTTCATAATCATTCATGCTATCACCAAAGCCAATTGTTTGGGATAAAGGCATATCGAGATATTCACATACTTTTTCAACAGCTGTTCCTTTATCTGTTCCTTTGATAATGATTTCTCCATTGATAACATCCTTTGAAAAGATTTCATGAATGATAAAATGGAATTTATCTTGTAAAACCTTTTTAGGTTCTTCAAGATTTTTTTCATCTTCTGTCACAAAACATATTTTTTGTACAGGTATAGGATGTTCATCATATTCTTTTAATGGATGGATATTAAAATGTTCTTTCTGCTCATTTAATAGTCTCTGTAACTCAGAGTTGAAATTCTCTCCATCCTTAACACGATGTCTGACAAATTCATAATTCATCTTTTCATCCTGAAAAGTCATATAATTTGTTTCCAAATTATAAAGCACATGATTTCTATCAAAAACATCTCTCGCAAGTTGAATATCCTCTTCATCAAGGCTTGATTCAAAAATCTTTTGGCCTTGAACTTCAATATATCCTCCTGCACTACAAATCAATCCATCAAATCCGATTGAAAATAACGGTCTTGCACCTGCATAACTTCGACCCGTACATAGAAAAACAAGATGTCCCTGTTTTCTCACCAATTGAATAGCCTTTTCAACTCTTGGCGAAACGTCTCCACTAGGTAATGTCAACGTTCCATCTACATCTAAAAAAATAATCTTCTTTTCCATACTGTCACCCCTTTAAAAAACTGTTTATAAACGTTTCTCAAAATGTCCATCCACCGACATACCTTCAAAAAAGATTGTAAAAGCTTGTGGATCGACACTCTTAATAATGTGTTTAAGCTGATTAATTTCATATTTACTAATAACACTGACCATCACATATGTATCCTCTTTTGTATAGGCACCTTTTCCCTGCCAGAACGTCATACCTCTACCCATTTCAGATAAAACCTTATTTTGAATATCTAAGTGTTTTGTAAAAATAATACATGTCACATTAATATTCTGATAATGTGTCTTATCAAGAACCAGAGTAAAACATGCTGTATAAATAGCAGAATAAATCGCTATTTCTAAACGAAATAAAATTGCACAAATGACATAAATACATAAGTTAATCAACAAAGATAGCTTCCCAACTGAGAAATGAGGAAGTTTTTTAGTGAAATAAACACCTAATATATCCAAACCTCCACCACTGCCAGAACAACGTAAAGTCAATCCCATACCAAAACCAGTCATCATACCACCAATAATACAATTCGTTAAAATATCATCAATAATAGGTGATACTGGAATCATGATGAAAGTTAGAAAGACTGTCTGTGATAAAACTGACAACAACGTTCTCACAAAAAACTTCTTTGAGATTGTACGATAAGCCAACATAAACAAAGGAATATTAATAAGAAAATTAATAACCCCTGAAATATCTAAATATTGAGATAAATAGCCTCCTGATAACTGATCAAGCAATGTTCTTAAAATCTGTGCAATCCCCAAAACACCATTACTATATAGATTCACTGGCACAACAAACAAATTCACACCTAACGCAAACAAAAACGCGCCGAGTATAATCAAACCATATCGCTTTGCTTCTTCCCTAACTATCATATTTTCACTCCCCATCTTTTCCTATTATACATTTATTAAATCATCTTGAAAATATCTATTTTATTGATCAAAAAGAAAAAACGCCTCAAGGCGTTCTATTCAAATGGTGCCGACAACAGGACTTGAACCTGCAACCTGACCATTACGAGTGGCCTGCTCTACCGATTAGAGCTATGTCGGCATCATGTTATTATTATAATACAAAAAGGAATAGATTTCTACTATTCCTTTGGAGCAATTTTCTTTAAAACACCATTATTCTGTAGTCTTGGCGCAATACTCATATAAATAGCTGAAGCAATGATAATGGCTAAAATAGCATTGACACAAGTTGTTATGGCATTCCATGAAGCCAATGTCATAGCCGCATTTTCTGGAGCACCTAAAATAAATGCTGTATAAAAATATGAAAAGATAGGTTCACCGACAACATTAAATAACATACCTGCCGTTGTTGAAAGAATCACAGCTTTCATTAAGTCTTTTCCTTTTAAATGTTGAATATGAAAAATACGATGAGCAACATATCCAGTTACAATCCCTATTCCTAACTTTAAAATCATTGTTTTAGGTGCAACGACAACATATGTAGGGTCCATCAAATCAGCTATCCCCATACCAATCGCACCCGCAGCACCTCCTGGTAATCCACCTAATAATAAAGCTGCCAAAACACAAAAAGTATTTCCTAAATGAAATGATGTAAATCCTCCAGGTGTTGGTATTTTCACCTGTAAAAACACAAATGATATATAACAAAGACCAGCCATCAACCCCACTATCACGATTTTTAAAATTTTCTTATTCATATAAATCCCTTCCTTATGATTTATAAGTATAAAATACTATTGGTCATATGAAAATATCCAGTTTTGTATTTTTTTATATAACCAGATTGAGTATAATAATCTCAAGGAGTGAAAAATATGTTAACTTATACATTCAAAGATCAAAATATGCCCATGTACGAGTATTTATATCAATGCATTAAAAATGATATCATTCATCAAAAACTCAAACCACATGAAAAATTACCTTCCAAACGTGCCTTTGCAAAAAATCAGAATGTCAGTCTGATTACTATTGAAAATGCTTATCATCAGCTTTTGATTGAGGGATTTATCTATTCTCAGGAAAGAAAAGGATATTTTGTCAGTGATTTGCATTATCCGCATTATATCAAAAATCATCCTTCTCTTATAACAAAATCAAAACAACCACACTATCGTATAGACTTAAAATCAAATTCTATATCTCCCACACATTTTCCATTTTCAACATGGTCTAAAATAGCCCGTCAGGTGCTGTCATCTCAATCACCAGAACTCCTTTCTCGTTCCCCAAATCAAGGTTGTGAATCTTTAAGACGTGCTATCTGCTCACATCTCTATGCCTTTTGTGGAATGAATGTTTCTCCTGAACAAGTGATTATTGGTGCTGGGAGTGAATATCTTTACAATTTAGTTATACAGTTACTGGGAAGAGAACAGATTTATGGCTTAGAAAACCCTGGTCATCATAGCATTTCACAAGTCTATTATATCAATCAGGTGAAATATCATTATATTCCATTAGACCAGCAAGGGATTGATATGTACGCTTTAAAAGAAAGTCAAGCACGCATTGTCCATATCTCTCCTGCACACCATTTTCCAACTGGTATAACCATGCCTATTCAAAGACGCTTAGAATTACTTCAATGGGCCGAAGAGTCACATGGTTATATTATTGAAGATGATTATGATAGTGAATTTCGTATGCGAGGAAAACCACTTTCTCCACTTTTTCAAATTGATCAAAATGAGCATGTTATTTATATGAATACATTTTCTAAAACATTAGCACCATCATTTCGTATCAGCTATATGATTTTACCACCTCACCTTGTTCATATCTTTCAACAGAAATTAGGTTTCTATACTTGCAGTGTCTCAAGTTTTGAACAAATGATTCTTGCTGAATTCATTCAAAAACACCACTTTGAAAAACATATTAATCGTATGCGTAACAATTACAAATCAATCCGTGACGAATTTCTTCTACAACTTTCACAAAGTCCTCTTTTTCCTCAAATTACAATAACTGAAGAAAATTCTGGTTTACATTTTCTGCTTCATTTTTCTTTGCCATATAGCGATGAATTGATTTTAAAACGTGCTCAAGATTTAGGAATTAACATGAGCATGCTTTCACAATTTTATGATCATTCTTTTGATTCGCATACCATTGTGATTAACTATTCTGGTCTTTCCATTGAAGACATTCCTTTAGCTGTTCAATTGTTATGTCAATTATTGATCATATAAAAAAGATGTTCTCCTATGATATAGAAAACATCTCCATATATGATTTTCAAAAAATCATTTATTTTTATAGAAGGGAAAGTCAAGATATTTATTATCTATTGCTTTCACTTTTTTATTTTCTCTGTGGAAATTTAGCATTAGGATAAATGCGTTCCATTCTCTGGTTTGGATAATGCTGATCAATAAAAGCTTCAACAGAATTTTGTGCATTGACGAATCCTTTTTGTCTTTCTGAATATCTTTGAATAGCCAGCCCTGATAGAACAATATTCACTGACATAAAAACAACAAAACACCATGAAAGAATAGTCCCTGTTTTCTTTGGTATTTTCTCAATCAAATCTGATAATTTTGGATAAATGACCTTAATCCAAATAACAGCTACAATGCCCCAGAAGAAACAGAATAATAAATTAATACGTCCTCCTAAATTAAAAGGAAGATGGCTATAATCCCAAAAAACTGTTCCAAAAAAGACTTCTGTAAAAACACTACATGCATATTCATAGGCTCCACCTACAACTGTTCCAAAAAGGAAAATAAAGCGATCGCTTTTATGTCGGTATTGATATAATAGTAAGGTTAATAAAGCACATCCAATTCCCCAAACGATTGAAAAAGGCCCATAAATAACACTACTACGACTCATCCATATACCTGTTGTATAACGACACCACAATGTTTCAACGATATCTCCTAAAAACGAACCAATCAAAAATAACCATAACAACTTATAAAAAGAACATCCCTCAGCAAAAACAGTTGATTTTTTAACTTTTTCTTCAGTAAGAATTTCTTTTTTATCAAGATGAGGAAATGCATTCACAAAATGTTTAAGCGTCCATTCAGATATCATCATACCTAAACGGTCAGCTGTTCTTTGCATATTTTCTGATACCCCTTTAATGACACCTCTTTTGACACGTGAACGTGTACTCAAAATACCTGTGACTGTTCCAACAAAATCCACTGCCATAATACCACTCATGATAATAAGAAGTATTTCTCCAATGGATGAAGGAATGAAATGAATGGCATTTAAAAGTGTTGGTTGAATAAATTCAACACAAATAATAGCCATCAACCCCCAAAGAATTGTATAAGGCATGTGTACATAACTACCAAACTGAAATCTTTTTCTTGAATAATCCCACCATTTATGGCGAAAGATTTTCTGTAAGAAAAAGCCTGTCATATATACAACAAAGGAAGAAATAATCGCTCCTCCTAAGAACATAAAAAACCACTGATCATGAAGTTCATATAACAAAATAAAAAATAAAACTCCACAAATCCCATAAGATGGACAATAAGGTCCATATAAAAAACCAACATCAATAAATTTTTTACGACGATATGCCGCAAGAATTGTTCCTATGACCCAACCGGCAAAAGAATAAACAAAAAATATCCATAATTGATCATAAATTAACTTTTCCATCATTTCCCTCCAACATAGTCTATATGATACTATCATAGATATATGAATAATACATGAAGAAAAAAGAAAAAAATCAGAAAGATTTCTGATTTCAGGCTGTTGACAAAGTAAAAAAGTCAACAGCTTTTTGTTTTCAAATAAAAGAGTATATGGTATTATATCTAT
>CALUZM010000008.1 GCA_944325245.1 uncultured Massilimicrobiota sp.
TTGGGCACTACGCCGCAAGCAGCGGGGAAATGCCCAAGAGTAAAAAGTATTCACTGGATACTTTTTACTTATTATAAGGTTTCACAATATGGTCAAGTCTTTGAAGATGATCAGATTAAAGATATTTTTAATGAAATCAAAAAAGCTGATACAATTGTGATAGGATCTCCTGTCTATTGGTACACAGTCAGCGGCTTATTAAAAACATTTATTGATCGTACATACATGTTACCCCAAGCGCAGGAACTTCAAGTAAAAAAACTTTATGTCTTTGCGCAAGGTTCTATGCCAAGTCAGGAATGTCATAATCATATCACTTATCTTTTTACAAGATTTGCTCATCTCATGAACATGGAATTAAAAGGACTTGTGATTGGTCCTGCTAGTCAAAAAAATAAAATCATTCAAGATCTTCACTTTTTATAATGAGAAAACCGCACTACTAAGTGCGGTCATTATTTTAATATGTTGTTTTCACATGAATTCTCATCAATGCTTTTTTAAGAGAAATTTCTGCACGTAAGACATCAATATCTTCTGGATTTTTTAAACGTTGCTGGGCTCTTTGTTTAGATGCTTCTGCACGTTGTAAATCAATCTCTTCAGGAGATTCAATAGCATTCGCAATAATGACAGTTTCCTGTTCTCCAACATAAACAAAACCACCTGCAATCGCAAAATATTGTCTTTGACTATTTTGATCAATATAGTTCATTTCAGAAATTTCTATTCCACTTACCAATGGGATATGATTTGCTAGAATTCCCATTTGGCCTCCGCTTGATCTGATATTAAGAATTTCTACATCTGTTTCTCTATAAACACCTTTAGGTGTAATGATTTTCAATTTAAATGTTTTCATTCGTCAACAACTTCGCCTTTTCTACTGCTTCTTCAATTGTTCCTACATTATGGAATGCCTGTTCAGGAAGATGATCCCATTTTCCTTCAAGAATCTCCTTAAATCCTTTGATTGTATCTTCTACACGAACATATTTTCCTTCCAATCCTGTAAATTGTGAAGCAACAGTAAATGGTTGTGATAAATAATTACGAACACGTCTTGCTCTGGCAACAGTCACTTTATCTTCTTCACTTAATTCATCCATACCTAAGATAGCAATGATATCCTGTAAATCCTGGAATCTCTGTAATATTTGTTGAACGCCATGAGCCACTTCATAATGTTCTTTACCAACGATGAGCGGATCTAATGCTCTTGATGATGAATTTAATGGATCAACAGCTGGATAAATACCTAATGCTGCAATAGAACGTTCCAAAACAACTCTTGCATCCAAATGCGCAAATGTTGTCGCTGGTGCAGGGTCTGTTAAATCATCTGCTGGAACATAAACAGCCTGTACTGATGTAATAGAACCTTGTTTAGTAGAGGTAATACGCTCTTGTAATTGTCCCATTTCTGTCGCAAGTGTTGGCTGATATCCTGCTTGTGAAGGCACACGTCCTAATAATGCAGAAACCTCAGAACCTGCTTGTGTAAAACGGAAAATATTATCAATAAACAACAAGACATCCTGTTTTTGTTCATCTCTAAAATATTCTGCCATTGTTAAACCTGTTAAAGCGACTCTTAAACGTGATCCTGGTGGTTCATTCATCTGTCCAAAGACAAGTGTTGTTTTATCTAAAACGCCACTTTCTTTCATTTCATAATAGAGATCATTTCCTTCTCTAGAACGTTCTCCCACTCCAGCAAACACAGATAAACCTCCATGTTGCGTTGCAATATTATTAATCAACTCTTGAATTAAAACTGTTTTTCCTACACCGGCTCCACCAAACAAGCCAATTTTTCCACCTTTGATATATGGACAAATCAAATCAATAACTTTAATACCTGTTTCTAAAATTTCAGTATCTGTTCTTTGTTGTGCATATGTTGGAGCTTTTCTATGAATAGGCATTTTTTTCACATCTGCTGGTAATTCTTCTTTTTCATCAATAGGCTGACCTAATACATTAAACATTCTTCCTAAAGTTTCATTTCCAACTGGAACACAAATAGGATTTTCTGTATCAACAGCTTCCAAACCTCTTGTCAGTCCATCAGTTGATCCCATGGCAATACAACGAACAACATCATCACCAATATGTTGGGCAACTTCAACAGTTAATATTTCACCATGATTATCAATCTCAATAGCTGTATTTAATGCTGGTAAATGATCAGCATCAAATACAATATCAACAACTGGTCCAACGGCACGCACAATCTTTCCTATATTTGCCATATTGCACCTCCTTTATTGAGCATTGGCTCCAGCCACAATCTCACTAATTTCATTCGTGATTGCTGTTTGCCTAGCCTGATTATATTTTAACAATAATTCTTCGATTAATTCTTCAGCATTATCTGTAGCATTTTCCATTGATGTTCTTCTAGAAGCATTTTCACTCGTTACAGATTCTACTAAATAACCATAAATCACAGATTGTAAATACATAGGTATCAAATCATTTAATACTGTTTGAGGATCTGGCTCAAACAATGTTTCTTTTTTGGTTGTTGAAGTATTCTCAAATAAATTTGTCTGTATAGGTAACAAATCAACAACAGTTGGTGTAAATGTTAAATTATTTACAAATTGAGTATAAATGATTTGAATGCTTTGAATACTATGATTTTTATAACGTTGTGTTAATTCTCTTACCAAACGAATAACATCTTTAAAATCTAAAGTAGAATTTAAATCAACATAATCTAAATGACAAGAAATCTGATAATGATTTAAATAATTAGCTCCTTTACGACCAATCATATAAACCTCATCTTCTGCATGAATATTTTCCATCATAACCTTAAATACATTGGCATTATATCCACCACATAATCCTAAACTCGAAGTGACCACAATATAAACTTTCTTGCCATCATGATTTTCTTTTAAATAAGGATTATCAACCATTCCTTGATTATCACTTAAAATCTCAGCAACAATTTCCTGTACTGTACTATAATAAGGTTTTAATTCTGTTAACTGATTTCTCGCTTTTCTTAATTTAGATGTTGCGACTAACTGCATAGCTTTTGTTATCTTTTTTGTAGATTCAACAGATTTCATACGTCTTTTAATAGACTGCATATCACTTGCCATAAACAACTAACCTTCCTTATGAATCCTTAAGAAAACAGCAACATAATCTTTCATAACATCTTTCATTTTTTGTGCTAATTCATCACTAATACTCTTTTGTGTATGAATGCCTTCAATGATTTCTGGATGTTTAGCTTCCATCTCACGATACAATTCATCAACAAATTGTTTCACCTTGGAAACTGGAATAGTTTTTGTGAATCCATATTTCAAGGCAAATAATGAAATAACCTGTTCTTCTACACTGCGTGGTGAATATTGAGGCTGTTTGAGAATTTCACGTACTTTTTCACCATGATCTAAAGTTGCCTGCGTTGTTGCATCAAGGTCACTACCAAATTGAGCAAAAGCCTGCATTTCACTATATTGTGCTAATTCCAGTTTTAATGAACTTGAAACTTGTTTCATAGCCTTTAATTGTGCTGATGAACCTACACGACTGACTGATAATCCAGTATCAATAGCAGGTCTAAATCCTGAGTTAAATAAATCCTGCTGTAAGAAAATCTGTCCATCTGTAATAGAAATCACATTTGTTGGAATATATGCTGAAATATCTCCAGCTTGTGTTTCAATAATTGGTAATGCTGTAATAGAGCCCCCACCATGTTCTTCGTTTAAACGACAAGCTCTTTCCAATAATCTTGAATGTAAGTAGAAAACATCTCCAGGATAAGCTTCTCTTCCTGGTGGTCTTTTAAGTAATAATGATAATGTACGATAAGCCACGGCATGCTTAGATAAATCATCATAAACAATCAAAACATCTTTTCCTTCATCCAACCATTCTTCAGCCATAGCACATCCTGCATATGGTGCAATATATTGAACTGGTGCCAATTCACTGGCTCCAGCATCCACAACAGTTGTATATTCCATAGCGCCACCTTGACGCAATTTTTCTACAATTTGGGCAACAGTTGAATTCTTTTGTCCAATCGCTACATAGATACAATAAATATTTTGTCCTTTTTGATTTAAAATTGTATCAATCGCAATCGCTGTCTTTCCTGTCTGACGATCACCAATAATCAATTCACGTTGTCCTCTACCAATTGGAATAATCGCATCAATACATGTAATTCCTGTCTGTAGTGGCTGATCTACAGATTTTCTCGTCATAACTCCAGGTGCAATCTTTTCAATAGGACGTGTATGCTGATAAACAATTTCCCCTTGTCCATCAATAGGTTGTCCTAATGGATTGACAACACGTCCTAATAAACCATCACCAACCGGAACTTCAATAATTCTTCCTGTCTTTTTGACTTCGTCTCCTTCTTTAATTGTTCCCTCATCACCAAGCAAAACAGCTCCTACAGCATCTTCTTCAAGGTTCATAACCATTCCATAGACATCACCTGGGAACAATAACAATTCACCTAACATTGCATTATCGAGTCCATGAATAAGTGTAACACCATCTCCAACTGTCATGACTGTTCCTACATCTTTAGATTCAATTTGATCTGCAAAATGCTTGATTTGTTCTTTAATTAATGCACTAATCTCATCTGGTCTTAAATCCACATTTTCACCTACTTTCTCAATAATTCCTGTTTCAATAATCCCATTTTATAAGAAAGAGAATTATCATAAATATGGTTATCAATCTCAACTTTAATTCCACCAATTAAAGTTGTATCTATCATTTGTTTTAATAAGACTTTCTTCTTTGTTTTAGTAGATATAGCTTCCTCAATTTTCTTAAGTTCATCTTGAGAAAGTTCAAAAGCCGTCCATACTTTTCCTATTTGTATACCTAAATATTCATAACATAAATGTTGAAATTGATGACAAATCAAAAGAATACATCTGATTCTTCTTTTTTTAATCAATAACAAAAGAAACTGATAGACATAAGTTTCAATCTGTCCTTTCAAACACTGATCTAATACCTGATATTTATCTTCATCATGAATGGCAACATGACTAAAAAATTGAAGGATTGTAGAATCTTGAAAAATTTCCTCAACCTTTTCCATATCTTTTTGATATTGCTTGACAGCATTTTCTTCTTTAGCCAAAGCAAATAAAGCTTCAGCATATCTTTTGGCAATTGTATCCATTAATGAACAACCTGATCAACAAATTCTTCAACCATCTGTTGATTTTCCTTAGAATCCATTTCTTTACTCATGACTTTTGTTGCTGCCTCAATAGCAATATTAACCATTTCTTTCTTCATATCTTCTCTAGCCTGTTGTTTTTCCACTTCAATTTCTCTTTCTGCCTGTTCTAATTTACGAACAGCTTCTTCTTTGGCTTTCGCAATCATGTCATCATGCAGTTTCAAAGCATCACTCTTAGCTTTTTCTATGATATCATGATATTCCTTTGCTGATTGCCTAGCCTGTTCTTCACTTTCCAGCATCAACTGCTTTGCTTTTTCTTGAGATGTTTTTGCATCCTGAATCTGTGACTCAATAAAATCTGCACGTTTTTGAAAATACTTTTGAACTGGAATCCAAAAGAACTTTTTAAAAATAATCAATAATACACCTGTAGATAACAATTGAATCACTATGGTCGCAAGATTAGGAAACAATTTTCCTGCAACATCAATACTCATTGTATGCCTCCCTTCTTATAAAAAGTTCATCCTTTTTATAAATACATAGTTGGGAATACGAAAATTAAAATAATTGCAATTAATAATCCATAAATAGCGACTGTTTCTGTTAAAGCGATACCTAAAATCATCATTGTTCTTATTTTTCCTTCGGCTTCAGGATTTCTACCTACAGCTTCAACTGCTTTACTTGCAGCAATTCCTTCTCCAATACCTGTACCTAAACCTGCACATACTGCAATTCCAGCAGCAATTGCAACTAAACCTAAATCTGTCATATTTTATTTACCTCCATTATTTTTATTTATCAAAACTATACTTATAGTTAAGATCAATCTTCATTTTCCATCATAATCAATATAGATGAAATTGTTACAAACACTAATGTCTGGATAACCCCAGCAAATAAATCAAAATAAATATGGAACACTGGTGCAATCACTGGTCCTAAAAAGTTGATTGTTGTTGGAATAATCAAACCTGATAACCAAGCTGTAAATTGATAAAGCAACGACATTAAAATGCTACCACTTAAAATATTACCAAAAATACGGAAAGATAACGAAATTAAGGGAGCTATTGTTCCAAAAATATTCGTTGGTGGCCAAACATTACCTTTAATATATTCTTTAATTCCTTTTTTTCTAATCGCATTAAACTGAATCAAAACAAACGTAATGATTGTCATTGATAAAGTAATTGAATAATTGGACGTTGGTGCATCAAAACCAATGAGACCACTAATATTGGCTACAACCAAATAGCAAAATAACATTGCAAAATAAGGATAGTAATTCTTTTCAAAATGACTTGGCATAATAGATTTCAAATAGTTATAAATCATTTCTACACCAGTTTCAACGACCAAAACCAATCCTTTAGGTCTTTTGGTCGCATCTGCAACAGCAATCTTTCTTCCTGCATAAATAAAAAAGACTGCTAACATGGCCATAATGATTAAAGAAAATATTAATTCTGTTTGAATCACTATATGCATCTATCTCATCTCCTTTCTCTTTTTTATATTTAACCAATAAATCGTTATAGGAGTTATCAGATATCCAAGAAATACACCCAAAAGATGTACATATTCTTTCCATATTACAGCCACCATAAAGCCTATGATCATCAAAATGAGTTTAAGCATAAACATAAGAATAATGAGTATAACTTGATGTCCTTCCTGTAAAATTGTATGACTAAATTTTATTGTTAACATAAAATTTATATAGCAGACAATATATCCTATTATCACTCCCAAGGGATATGCTATTGTTTTAAAAAATAAGCCTAAAAGACAAAAAAGGAGCAAGATGAAGACAAAGATTTTTCTTGATTCCAGTTGAACATCTCTTTCATTCACATAGCTCACTCCTTATTTTTCATACTGTCTTGATTATATCGTGGATATTCAAAAATAACAATCAATTTGATTATAAGATACAGTGAAATAAACCTTTATTCTTCTATTATTGTCAAAGACATAAAATCCATAACATATAATTTTAAAGTGCTATTCTGTTCCAAATAAACGATCTCCCGCATCTCCTAATCCTGGAACAATATATCCTTTATCATTGAGTTTTTCATCTACTGCAGCAATAATTAAATCCACATCTGGATGTTCTCTTTCAAGCATCTGAATTCCTTCTGGTGCTGCTACCAGACAGGCTAATTTGATATTTCTAGCTCCACGTTTTTTAATATTGGTAATAGCAGCACAGGCACTTCCTCCTGTCGCAAGCATTGGATCAAGAACAAAGACATCAGATTCTTTTAAACATGAAGGAAATTTAGCATAATACTCTTCTGGCTCTAAAGTTTCTTCATTTCTTGACATACCAATATGACCAACTTTTGCTGTTGGTATAATTGTTTTAAAACCATCAACCAAACCTAATCCAGCTCTTAAAATAGGAACCAATACAATTGGACGTACTAATTTTTTACCAGTCATGGCACATATAGGTGTTTCAATTTCAATATTTTGTAAAGGTAAATTCTTTGTCACCTCATATGCCATTAACATAGCAATTTCATCTAAATTCTGTCTAAATTCTTTTGTTCCTGTTTCTTTATTTCTCATAATAGTCAACTTATGATCAATAAGTGGATGATTTAAAATAATGATAGCCATTGATAATCCCTTCTTTCATTGATTTCTAATATTATTATACCAAATTCTTGATATAAAGCCCATCATTATTCATTTTCGTTTTCATAATCAAAAAAAGAGAAGTTTCCTTCCCTATTTCATATATGATATATCATGATACATTGTCACTTTATCAGTTAATGCTTTAACTCTTTTTAAACATGCTTCTTTGACTTCATCTGTTTCATCATTTTTTAAACGATAAGCTATAATCTTACCAACTTCTCTAAAATCATTTTCATCAAATCCTTTTGTTGTCATTGCTGGTGTTCCTACACGAATACCACTAGCTTTGAAAGGTTTTTCTGTATCAAATGGGATAGCATTTTTATTAGCCGTAATATTGATTTCATCAAGTAATCTTTCTGCTTTTTTTCCACTCATACCACAGCTTGCTTTCACATCAATTAAAAGCAAATGATTATCTGTTCCATCCGCAACCAATCTAAATCCTTCTTCTTTTAAAGATTGTTCTAATGCTTTTGCATTTTTGATAATCTGTTTTGCATAATCTTTAAATTCTGGTTGCAAAGCTTCATAGAAACAAGCTGCTTTCGCTGCAATAATATGCATTAATGGTCCACCTTGCATACCAGGAAAAACAGCTCTATCAATATCTTTTCCTAATTCTTCTTTGCACATAATAACACCACCACGTGGTCCTCTTAATGTTTTATGTGTTGTTGTTGTGACAACATCAGCATAAGGGACAGGTGAAGGATGTAATCCAGCAGCCACCAATCCGGCAATATGAGCCATATCTACCATAAATAAAGCACCATTATCATGTGCAATCTTCGCCATATATTTAAAATCAATAACTCGTGAATAAGCACTTGCGCCAGCAACAACCAATTTAGGTTTAATTTCTTCTACTTTTCTCTTATATTCATCATAATCAATTGTTTCTGTATCACGAGAAACACCATAACTATAAAATTCATAGTTGATTCCTGAATAATTAAGTGGATGTCCATGTGTTAAATGTCCTCCATCAGCAAGTGACATTCCTAAAACTTTATCACCATGATTTAATAAAGCCAAATAAACTGCTGTATTCGCTTGTGCCCCACTATGAGGCTGAACATTGGCATATTCACAACCAAATAATTCTTTTAAACGATTAATTGCTAGAGTTTCTACTTCATCGACAAACTGACATCCTCCATAATATCTTTTTCCTGGATATCCTTCAGCATACTTATTTGTCAAAACACTTCCAGCTAATTCTAAGATTTCTTCAGATACAAAGTTTTCTGAAGCAATCAACTCAATATTATTTCTTTGTCTATTTAACTCTCTTTCTACACTTTCAAAAACTTGTTGATCTCTCATATTACTCACTCTCCAAAGCCATTAATTTTTGAATTCTCTGATCATGTCTTCCACCTTCATAATCAGTATGTAACCATGCATTTAAAATTTCTAAAGCCAATCCTTCACCAATGACTCTTTGACCCATTGCTATCATATTTGTATCATTGTGAGCTCTTGTCGCTTTGGCACTAAATACATCATGAACCAACGCACAACGAATACCATTAATTTTATTACATGTAATAGAAACACCAATACCCGTTCCACAAACAACAACACCTTTTTCACATTCCCCACTTGCGACAGCTCTGGCAGCTTTTGCAGCATAATCAGGATAATCACAGCTTTCCTCATTATATGTTCCAAAGTCTACAACTTCATATCCTTGTTTTTTCAAATCTTTCATTAAAACATTTTTTAAACGAAAACCACCATGATCACATGCAACTGCTATTTTCATTTGATTACCTCCTCTATATCTTCTTTTGTTATTTTTCCTGCTCTTAATATTTTGATTTCATCCTGACTCACATCAACAACTGTACTGGCAATGTTGTCAGATGTCCTTCCATCAACAACCAAATCAATTCTCCCATCTAACTGCTCTAAAACTTCCGCTGTTGATGTTGTATTGGGATGATTTGACAAATTTGCACTTGTCACCAACATTGGACCTACTTTTTCTAATAATGATAAAACAAATGAACTATCTGGTATTCTTATACCAATGGTTGGCTTTCCATTTGTCATAGCTTCACTTACAGTTTCTTTTTTCTTAAAAATCAGTGTTATCATTCCTGGCATAAAATGCTCTATTAATTTTTGAGCTTTTTCACTCACATAGGCATATTGAGAAATATCTGCTTTATTTGCAACCATCAATGTAATAGCTTTTGAATAATCTCTATTCTTTGCTTCCATTAAATGATCTAATGCTTTTTCATCTTGAAAACGAACGCCTACACCATAAACTGTTTCTGTTGGAAAAGCAACAATACCACCCTTTTGAATTACATCACAAATCTCATTCATTTGATTTTCTAATACAACTTTTGTCATCTTCATCACCTTATAGCTGATATTCTAACACAAATGCTGCTAAAATTATACTAATATCACTTGAAAATAAAAAAATAGGCGATAGATTCTTTATTTTTCTATCGCCTCACTATTATTCTGTTTGACTATCAATAGATTTTTTAAACCAGTTGATACACTTTTGAATGATTCTCCAAATAAATAAGACTTCTCCCCAAATCATGACTGCAATACCACTATAAACCATCATGAGTGAAAATGTAGAAAGATAGTAATCAGTCATAGAACCACCTAAAATCATTAAGACTCCCAATCCAAAAATTTCTATTAATTTCTTCATAAAAATCTTCTCCTCTTATATATCATAACAAAAAGATATGGAAACATTATGACTAAATCTGTAATTTGATAACTTTCCATTCATCTTCTAGCATTGACATCAAAATATCATCTACATACTGATTGTCAACTTTAATAGCATCTCTTAATACACCCTCATGTTTAAAGCCTACTTTTTCATAAGTATGAATAGCTCTTTGGTTGAAGACAAAGACATCTAAAGAAACATGATGTCATTTTAAAATAATACTTTTTCAATAATATGCCCCCTTTAATCAAAGAAAATAAAATCATAATGATCTTTTGCTTCTACAAAGCGAATAACTTCATCACGCTTATAAGATGATGGGCTCTCAATAAATTTTATGATTTATAAACCCCATATTTTTTATAAAGTCTTGCTCTTTTCAGTTTATTCAATATTCATTTTTTATTGTACAATGACTCTTTGTAAATGAGGAATTATGAGCATGCTTTTTTATTTGAAATATTTTCTTCATTTTCAATATGATATTCTATATATGAAGTTGTAAAAGAAAACCCATATGATATTTTCACATGGGTCAAAATTATTATTTATTTGTATAAGATTATTTTATAGTTCGTAATCAATAATAACTTTAATTCCTTGTCCTGAAGCCGCAAATTCTAATGCTTTACTGATATCTTCATGTTTAAATTTATGTGTCACCATAATAGAAGCAATTGGCGTTTTTTTATTTAATATATGATCAATAACTTCAACAATTGTCTCATGCGTATAACCTTGAGAACCATAAATAATTGGTTGGGCTGCAATAAAAGGTCTTCCTTCTAATTCAACCTTTTGGAATACTGAGATTATTGCATATTTTGTATGATTTCTCGCATAATTAAATACTTCTGATAATAATGGTGGAGCTCCTGCTGCGTCTACATACATATCCACATCAGGAATTGGATCATAACTTGGATAAGTACCAAAAATCTCTATTAATTTATCCTTCAAATTTTCAGTAGAGGTATTAATTGTTTTTACTCCTAATAATGCTGCTTTGGATAATCTCAATTCATTTCTATCTACGACAACAACATTTTTTATACCTCTTCCAAGCAATCCCGCAGTAGCCCCTAATCCAATAGGACCTGCACCTAACACAACAATCTTGTCGTCAAGTTTAGGATTAAATGCTAATGCTCCTTGGGCTCCAACAGACATTGGTTCAATAATAACCGCTTGATCTAAATCGACATCATCATCAAGTGGGTATAGATTCACACCAATTTTTGCATTTTGTACCAAAGCATATTCAGAAAATGCCCCTGCCATAGTTGAACCAGCAACTCCATACGGTTGACTCATAACAGGATCAACAAATACTTTTTCTTCTAATTTAATATCATCAGATACATTTTTTCCTTTTTCGACAACAATACCTACAAACTCATGCCCAAATTGTGATCCGGGAAATACACCATAGTTTTCACCACCATGATAATAGATACCAACATCAGAACCACATATTCCAGCTCTTAACACTTTCACAAGAACATCATTTTCTTTGACTTCTGGAATAGGTCTCTCTTCAACAGTCACATTTTGAACAGAATTATAAATTGCACATTTCATCATTTTTGTCATAAAAACATCCTCCTTAAAAATATTTTAACAAAATAGATTAAGTGTTCAATTTACATTTTCTATAAAATGTGTAATATCAAGACTACCAGTTTGTTTTTTTATTAATGATAGACTCATGCATATTTTCGTAATTTTTATGTGAATCAAGATAGACTTCAGTCATAAATTCAGGTGATTCTACCATCCCATTATTTAGCCATTTCTTGAGAAGCATCACTTGAGTAGAAGCATATTTATATGATAAATAATCTAATTTGATTTGATCTTGAATAATATCTTTATATAAATAAGAAAATACTATTTGATTTCTTTCAATAATTGTATCAAATAAAGAATTTTGTTCATCATCTTTTATAGCAACGATGAAAAAGTTTTTGTTTTTAAAAAAAGCTTTATAAATCTCTGTAATAAACATTTCTGTAGTCATTTTTTTATCAAAACATTCTTTAATCGTACTTTCTATAGTCTCAATATATATATCTTCTGTTATAGATTGTCGATCTGCATAATAATTATAGAAAGAACGTCTTGATATTTTGGCTCTTTTTACAATATCTTTGACAGAGATTTTAACTGTTTGTTTTTCAATGACCAATGCAATAAAAGCATCTTTAATTTTTTCTTTTGTTGTCATATATAATCATCCTGTATTTCATTATTACTATTTTTCTATTTTCATCATATAAATTATTTTAAAAGAATATTTTGGATAAATTCCAGTTAAAGAACTTTTTCATCTCATCTTACTAAAACTATATTCCTTAAGACAAAACTATCTAAAGTTTTAAGATATTTTTTAGTTAAGTCAACAGCAATTCATAAAACATCATTGATTAATTGTTTTTCTATCTCATCAATCATGAAACTTCTCTTTTTAAAAATTCAATTTCATTATATGATTATATTATTTTTTAAAGAGAAAAATAATATAAATTGATAAAAAATAGAAATCAAATGAAAAGATAGTTAGAAATACCTATTGTATTGTCGCTAATTATACATAGTATTTATATATTTATCTTTCTATATAACTACTATTTTAACACTATTCTCAAATTCCATAAATATAAAAAGCATTTTTATTCATTGTTTATATATTCTTACTTTATACTAAAATGTAAATTTCAATCATCTTTATAAGATTCATCAGTATCTTCATTTTTTAATATTCTTAAAATATATCCATCTTTTTGATACATTATATTTTCACTACCTATAATTAATTATAGTTGAAAAAGAGTATTATTTTTCAATAAATTTATGTTATGATATTATCATTAAGAAAGGAATGATGATATTGAAAAAGAAAACTCTTGCTTATGGTGCCTTAATATCTGGAGCTATTATTGGTTTTGTTGGAGTCACTGCAATTGATTTCGCATGTCGTAAAGATACACCTTTAAATAAACAAAAACCTAAAGTAGATCCTCGTATTGAAAAATATATTCCTTGGTTAAAACAACAACATTTTGAAACATGGGAAATGACTTCACATGATGGATTAAAACTGAAAGCTAAATTTTTAAAAGCAGATAGGGATACTAATAAGGTATTGATTGCAGTGCATGGTTATCGTTCATATAATTTGAAAGAATATGCTTATTATATTAAATTTTATCATGATTTAGGATTCCATATTTTATTACCCGATAATCGTGCCCATGGTGAAAGTGAAGGAACATATATTGGATTTGGGTGGTTAGATAGATTAGATTGTATTCAATGGATTGATCAAGTGAAAGAATATTTTCATAAAGATTTACAGATTGTTTTACATGGTATATCAATGGGAAGTGCTACTGTTTTAATGGCAAGTGGTGAAAAACTACCTGATGATGTCAAATGTATTATTTCAGATTGTGGTTTTACAAGTGTTCTTGATGAATTCAAACATGAATTAAATCAAAGACATATCCCTGCGCCACTTATTTTACCAACAGCAACACTATTAAGTAAAAAAAGAGTAGGATATAGTTTCAAAGAAGCATCAACAATTAATCAAGTTAAAAAATCTAAAACACCAACTTTATTTATACATGGAGATCAAGATAATTTTGTGCCTACATATATGGTCTATGATCTCTATAATGCATGTAGTGCTGAAAAAGATTTATTGATTGTTGAAGGTGCTGGACATGCCCAAAGTTATCTTGTTAATCCAAAGCTATGCGAAAGTACAATTATTGAATTCATGAATAAATACATTAAAGAGTAAATGACTGATTTGCATCAGTCATTTTTATTGCTTATAAAACGGACAACGCTCTTTTAGACATTGTTGATTTGACTTAGAAAACTCACATTTTTCATCACTATCATCTAATACAATATTATAATGTTCTTTCACAAACTGAATAGCTGTTTTCAAAGAAATATAAGCATTTCTTTTACAACATCTTGGTCCACCAATTTCAGCTATGTTTCCAAGTGCTAAAGAAGTGAGTCTTAAGTTATCTTTATAATATTCATTATTTGATAGTGGTGTTGTTTGATGAATAATCGCTAAAGCAGCTCCGACAGAAGCACTTGAACCACAAATTCCCCATTGCCCACAAGTCGCTCCTGGCATTTTCTTTCCTCTGACTTCTAGTTCATCTAATGCTTTTGAAAAATCAAATGTAACTCCAGCATTATGCATAGCTGTTAAAAAAGCATATCCATCAATAATATGATGAACAGGTCCGTGAATAGGAACATCTTGACATTTCATTAATTTTTTAACTATTTCAATTGGACTGACACTCTTTTCATTCATGCATATTTCTTTGATAATCTTCATTTGTTCATCCATGATTTCATCTCCTTTATTTCATTGTATAAAAATATACACATATAATCAAACTTTAAATAATAGCATCTTTTAAAAATAAAGTTACTCTTTATTTATCAATACTTTTTATCTACATAACAAAAAATAACCATTCAATTATGAATGGTCTTATCATCGAATAAAATTCGTTCTATGGAATTCTTCTTTTTCTGGTAATCCATATTTTTCTTTTCCATCATGAATACTCTTTAACAAGAATGCCATATTTCTTGCAAGAACACGCATTGTTTGCAATCCCTCTTCATCTTGTAAAGCTTCCCCGGGCTCTCTTCCATGAATTGCATTCCAATATTGTGTAGAAGCAATAGGCATTCCTGAAATAGCAAAGAATTTATTGATTTCATCATAAGTTGATGAAATACCACCACGTCTAGCAACAACTACACTTGCTCCAACTTTCATTGTTTTATCAAAAGATGTACTATAAAACAATCTTGTTAAAAAAGATATTAATGTTGAATTAGCAGAACCGTAATAAACAGGGGCTCCAACAACTAATCCATCACATTGTTCAAACTTTTGAGCTACTTCATTAACAATATCATCAAAAACACATTGATTTGCTCCTTTTTTACACGTCATACATGCAATGCAACCTCTTATATCCTTTTGACCAACCTGAATGATTTCTGTTTCAATACCTTCCTGATCAAATATTTTAATCATTTCATCAAGAGCAATTCTTGTATTACCTTTCGCATGTGGACTTCCATTAATCATTAATACTTTCATTTTTAAATCTCCTTTCATTTGTTTACTGGTTCTGGGATAAATAATTTCAATAAACTTTTATACACTATTTTCATATTTTAATATACAACTATTCTTAAAACCTTTTTTCTTATATCTTGATATTTATCTTCTGAAACAATATTCCATAAAAAATGACAACAATCTCCTACCTGAGATACAATTAAAATATTTTGATTATCTTCTTTTACAATATCTTGACATGTTTCCAACATTCTTTTTCGTACTTGTCCCCTTGTTTCTCCAGCAAAATTTCGAAAATAATAATCATACATATCCCTAGTCGGATTAAGATATTCACAACTATATGCGTGGTCAAGTATAATATGGTGATCAGCAAAATATTTTTTAGCTCCTAATACTTGTTTGATTCCATATTCAGTTAATGGAGAATCACACCATCCTTAAATTTTTCCTAATTGATTAAATAAAATTTCTCCATATCTCATCATATAAATTGTTTTTTCATATTCACTTTTCACCTCTGTTATTATTTTATATAACTGAAATGAAAAAGTACAATACCAAATATCGAATGACACTATAATTAAATAGAATAGTAAAAAAGCCTTAATGTTCATTATTAAAGCTTTTTTTATCTTATTTATTTCATCATTTCAACAACACTACGAATCATAGCCCCGGTTGCTCCAGTACCATCCTGGTCAGCAGTTCCTGCAATATCCAAATGAATCCATTGCGTATCTTTTTCAACAAATGATTCTAAGAAATTTGCTGCAATGCTTGCCCCAGCACCAGGTTTTCCAGCTGAATTTTTAAGATCTGCACTATTTGATTTCAATTTATCGAGATATGCCTGATCCAATGGTAAACGCCATCCCTTTTCATCAGCTGCTTTCATAGCTTGTTCAAATTCATGATAATATTCATCATCATTGGCAAAAACACCTGTATAAACATCACCTAAGGCATTTACACAAGCCCCTGTTAAAGTAGCTAAATCAATTAAACGAGTTGCTCCCAGCTTCTGGGCATAAGTGATTGCATCACATAGAATTAATCGTCCTTCTGCATCAGTGCTGACAACTTCTACTGTCTTCCCTGACATTGTTGTGATAACATCCTGTGGCTTATAGGCTTTTCCATTCACCAGATTCTCTGTCACTGGAATGATTCCATAAACATTCGTTTTGGCTTGGATTCCTGCGAGAATCCTCATGATTCCTAAAACATCTGCACCTCCACACATGTCATATTTCATTCCATAGCTATTTCCTTTAAGGTTATATCCACCTGAATCAAATGTGATTCCTTTTCCTATCACTGCCTGATGTTCTGCATTTCCATTATGGGTATATTTCAATACTATCATGTAGGCTGGAATCTGGCTTCCTTGATTAACTGCCAGGATTCCTCCTGCCTTCATCTCTTCTAATGATGCCTTAGACAATACCATATATTCTATATCATATTCCTTAGCTAGCTTAGCAGCTTCTTCTGCCATTATGGCTGGTGTCATCAGATTTGATGGCATATCTGATAATCTTCTGGCATAGTTGATACCTTCACCATAGACTGTTCCAAATTTGATGGCACGATCCAGATAGACAGATGAGATAATGTCCAAATCTGTAATGGGTTTTGGATCATGACCAATCTTTTGTTCTTGATATTGTGAAGTGATATGAGATTCCACCCATACTCTAACGAATGTCGATCTGCTGATGACATCGTCTCCCAGATGATCAATGACAAGATTCATATGTTCCTGAACATGACAGGAAATCTTGGCAACCAGCTTTCTTAATTTAGCTGTTGAAAACGCCTCTTTTTTTCCAAGCCCAATAAATAGAATAAAGGTAAAAGGATATTTGCCAAGAGTGTAAACTTTGGTAACTTCACCAAAGTTTCTATTGATAGTATCATTGATATCAAATTGAAGTGTATCAATGATCTTGGAATCAATCTTTTGCTCTTCAAAGATAGGATAGATGATATTTTTATTGTCTGCTTTATTTAATTGTTTCATTATTGTTCCTCCTTATCACATATAATATCATTTTTCTTTTATAAATTGAAATCAAAATATGATAATTCACTCATCCATTCCATAAAATATCAAAAAAGGGACAATATCACCTGTTATCAAACAGTTTATTATCCCTTACCATTATTTAAAATAACCAATCCCATATCAATGATTTGGTTTCAATATCTTGTGTTGATTCACAATAATTGACTTTAAGATCTCCTGTTAATGTTTTTCCTTCACCATTCCCTAGTGTAATCGTATAAACACCTTGTCGAAATGTTGCCTGATAATCTTCTTGATGATCTGCAAGAACCTGATCAGGATTATCAACACCTTTTACCCATTCTTTATAATCTTTTAATAATTGATTTTTAACCTCATACATTTCATCTATATCTTTTTGTTGATAGCTATTTCCAATAATTTTATATTTAGGCATTTCACTTTTGGCTTCGACTCCGACACATAACATCATAACCATGAAAATAAAAATCACTTTTTTTAGATTCTTCATAATTTCACCTCATAGTGGAATTATGAACAAAACCTTTGACTTTATACATATTTCTATGAAAATAATCTTTTTTGAAGACTATTTGTCCATATTTTAATCAATCTTCCTATCATAAACGCAGAAATAATTGTTCCTATACCAATACCCATGAATGGATTTTGAGTGACTAAACTGAGCGTCATTGAACATACAATCATAGATATATCAAAAATATTTTTAACATTATAAAAAGGTTGATGAAAAACAGTACTTATTGTTTTCACAATACCATCCCCTGGATTTAAAATAAGATTTGTTTCACTTGTCAAATAAACACCTAATGATATAAACAATAAAGCTAAACATAATAAAAGAAATGATTCAACATACGAAGAAGAATGAATATTGATGATATAATCATAAAAATCATTTAAATAACCAAATACAAAAGAAAGAGGTATTTCTAAGATATATTCCTTTGTTATTTTGTTTGATAAACAACACTGAATGACTACAAACAACAAATACCAAATAATAGATGCAGTTCCTAATGACAAATGAAAAATTTGACTTGTTGCGTAAATAGAACTTGATAATGCTGCAACACCTAGTCCTGTAGATATATTTAAGACAATACCTAAAGCCATAAAATTCAAACCCACTATATATATTATTATCTTTTTCATAATCAAACTCCTCTTATTTTCTTATATTATGTTGTATTTATCAATAATTGTCTAATATCAATATATCATGTTATAATAATCAAAAGTTATTAATAGTAAGGAGATTGTATGAATATTCAACAATTAAAATGTTTTGTAGAAGTATCTCGAACACTCAATTTTACCAAAGCTGGACAAAATCTTTTTATATCTCAGACTGCTGTCACAAATCATATTAAAAACTTAGAAGAAATTCTAGGATTTGCTTTGTTTGAACGAACAAAGAAAAATGTGACATTAACCCAAAAAGGACATATCTTTTTAAAAAGTGCTTTAAAACTATTAGAAGCAGGTCAGGAATGTTATCAAACTATTCAATATTTAAATCATGAAAATGTTGGGCGTTTAAAAATTGGATATTTAAAAGGTATTGAACATTGTTTAATGATTGATATCATTCAGAATTTTTATCAAAGCTATCCTCAAATCGATATTCAGTTATATCGTGAATCTAGAAATCAACTTGAAGACATGTTAAGAAATCATGAGGTTGATTGTATTTTTACTGCCAGTATTGGACAATATAATCAACACTTTTCAGAAGAAATGTCTTCATGCTTTATCCATTCTTATCCTTTTGTCGTCGTATTAAATAAAAATCATCCTCTTGCGTACAAAGAGAAAGTTGATTATTTTGAAATCAAAAATCAAACACATGTCATTATGGATTCTAGTGATCCCCACTTTATCAGTCATGACTTAGATGAAATTTTAATGAACATTGCTATACATGATGATACTGCTATTTTAGCTGATTTTATTAAAGACTATTATGCTTATCAAAAATATCTTTGTTTTTTACCTATGAAAGATTTCCATCAATCTTTTGATATCCATATTGTCTGGCATCAAGATCATAAAAATAAAGCATTATATAGCTTTTTAGAAAATATCGAACAAAAAAAGAATGAACTATAAAAGTCATTCTTTATTGATAGTCCTCTTGTACATCATAAGCAACCAAATCTTCAAATGTCTGTCTTCTAATAACTAATTTTGATTTCCCTTGATATGTAAACACCACAGCAGGTTTAGGAATTTGATTATAATTGGATGACATTGAATAATGATAAGCTCCTGTAGAAAATTGAGCAAATATATCACCAGGTTCTGGATAAGGCAACATGATTTCCTTGACTACAATATCTGCTGATTCACAAATTTTTCCAGCAACTGTAACTTTTGTATCACGGCGTTCATAAGCTTTATTAACAATGACACCATCATATTGTGCATCATATAATGCTGTTCTGATATTATCAGTCATTCCTCCATCTACACTCATATATGTACGAACTTCTGGTATATCTTTCACTGCTCCCACAGTATAAAGTGTAATACCAGCATTTCCAACAACATAACGTCCTGGTTCAACCAAAACCATTGGCATTTCCCAACCACGACGATCATACCCATCTTTAATAATATTCATGATTTCTGATGTAATTGTTTCAAATTCTAGTGGCTCATCTTTTTTTGTATACGCAATACCATATCCTCCACCAGCATTAATTTTCTTGACCATAACACCTAATTCATCATATATTTCATAGGCAAAATGAACAAATCGATGCATAGCACTTATATATGCATATAAATCAAAAACCTGTGAACCAATATGACAATGAATTCCTTCAAATTCAATATGTGAAGAATCTACAATCTGTTGAATGGCTTTTAGATAAATACCATTTCTGGCACTAAATCCAAATTTTGTATCTTTATGTCCTGTTTGAATATAGCCATGACTTCCAGCTTTAATTTCTGGTACAACACGGACTGTAGCATAAATAGTCTTATCATACTGTGTTGCTATTTTTTCAACCAGTTCAATTTCATAAAAATTATCAATGACAAAGTGATCAACATCATGTGCAATAGCATAATCTATTTCAGAAGGAAGCTTGTTATTTCCATGGAAATAAATTTTATGCGGATCAAAGCCAGCTTTTAAAGCAATAGAGATTTCTCCAGCACTGACACAATCAATACCCACTCCATATTCACTAGCAATTCGATAGATTTCTAAACAGCTAAATGATTTTGAAGCGAATAAAGGTAAAACATTATCATATTTATCTAAAAATTTTGTTTTTAATTCTTCAAACTGATGTCTAATATGTCCCTCACTCATAATATAAAGTGGTGTTCCATATTTTTTGACAAGATCCATTGCATTCACATCATCTATATATAAACTACGATCTCTAATTTGTGCAAATTGTGTTTGTAATACCATTATATTCCCCTCTTGTTAATATAAATTCTTTAAGCTAAATAAACCATTTTCCTTATCAGCAATTTTCAAGCACGCTGAAATAGCTCCTTGAACAAAGACTTCTTTAGATAAAGCTGTATGTTTCACTTCAATAATTTCATCATGTCCCGCAAATAAAACAGTATGTTCCCCAAAAATTGTTCCAGCACGGACAGATTGAATACCAACTTCATTTCTTTCACGTTTATGATGGACTTTAGAACGATCATAAACTTCTTTAGTTTCCTCAATATCTTCATGAATCACATCATATAAAAGTTTAGCTGTTCCACTAGGTGCATCTATTTTTTGATTATGATGTTTTTCAATAATTTCAATATCATATCCATTTTGATAAAATTCTTTCGCAACTTCTTTGACAATCTTTGTCAGCATAGAGACACCAAAAGATGTATTATATGATTGAAAAATAGGAATTTGAGATGAAGCTTCTTCAATATGTAAGATTTGTTGTTCATTGTATCCTGTTGTCGCTAGAACCAAGGCACAATGATTTTTCACACCAAATTTTAAAATATCACTTAATAAATCAGGATGTGAAAAATCAATAATAGCATCTATTTTTTCTTTCACTTCATTGATTGAAGTGTACATTTTTTCGTCAATTTTCGCATCAAAAACAGGCGAAACAACGCCTATTAAATTCATTTGTTCGTTGTCTCTAACGGCTTGAGCAACCTTCTTACCCATTAAGCCGTAACCACATACCAATACATTCATTTTTAATAACCCTTCTTTTCAAATTTTTCCATTGCTTCAAATAATAATTTCTTATTTGCTTCAGTTGTTGGAATCAATGGTCTTCTCACCATTTCTCCACAGACACCCATATGATGAAGTGCAGCTTTTGGCATAATTGGATTGACATCTATAAATAAATATTTACTGATATCATTGAAATCATATGCCATTTCTTTAGCTAGTTCCATATCACCATGTAAAACAGCCTGAGCAAATTTTTCAGTTTCTCTTGGATAAAGATTAGATAAAACAGAAATAACACCTTTTCCTCCAGCTGCAATAAAAGGTAAAATATTATCATCGCAACCACTATACATATCAAAATCTAAATCTCTTGTTTGTGTTAAAACATCCATAGCATAAGCAATATTATCTGTAGCATCTTTCATAGCTTTAATATTTTTATGCTTAGCCAGTTCAACAACTGTATCTACAGTAATATTCATTCCTGTACGACCTGGTACATTATAAAGAATCATAGGAATATCTACACGATCAGCAATATAAGTATAATGTTCAATTAAACCTCTTTGACTTGTTTTATTATAATATGGTGTGACAACCAAAATAGCATCAGCACCAACTTCTTTAGCAAACTTGGCTTTCTTTAATGCTGTTTCGGTATCATTTGATCCCGCTCCAGCAATGACTTTGACTCCTGTTCCTTTTGTCATTTCCATGACAATCTTTGTCAATTCAAATTCTTCATCAATATGAATTGTTGGTGTTTCTCCAGTTGTTCCATTGACTAAAAGAGCTTGAACACCTCCATCAATCATTCTTTGAACCTGTCTTTTAAAACCTTCATAATCAATACTTCCATCATCTAACATTGGTAATACAAGTGCCACTGCACTTCCTTCAAAAATTGGTTCCATTTTCTTCCTCCTATTTATATTCTTTTTGAATTTCTGTTAAAGCAAGACTTTCATATTCTAAAGGTATAACACATGAAATTGAAACTTCAGAAGTTGTAACCTGTAATAAAGGAATTTGATTTTTTCCTAATACCGTAAAAAAATGTGCCGCAACACCAACTTCTTCTTTCATTTCATCACTTTCTACCTTAATTTTTACAACTTGTCGATTTTGATAAATCTGAATTCTTGGATGTTTTTCTTTAACCAAAGATAATGCCTGATCTAGATTTTGTTGATCATCTTGACTACATGTAAAATCAATGCGCATTTCATCTTCTAACATCACTTCTGAAATCATATCAATATTGACATTCATTGAAGAAATCGTTTGAAAGATATCTCCTACAAATAATGAATTTTTTTCTACATTCATTAATTTCACTTGAATAATATGATGATCTGATTCAATTAAATTTGTTTTCATTTCTTTCACCTTCTTTAAAAAATAAAAAATTGCAATGGTACCATTGCAATAATAAATATTTTTTTATTAAGGCAATAGCACACCACTTTATCTTAAAGTGACAGTGATATAGATATTCTCTATACCCCCAGGCAATAATTACATGCAAATAATTATCCCTTCGGCAATCGCTCCCCCTTCTTTTTAGTTGCATCTATTATAAAAGAATTCTTAACTCTTGCACCTCTATCTTTTTTTAATACTACCATATGCGTTGTTTGAAAGCAACCTTTATTTTTACTCCATTTATGTTATACTTGTAAAAAAAGAAAAGAGGTTTTTATAATGGCTATATTTTATATCATACTCTCTCTATTTCTTATTATAACACCTTCCCTTTATTTTCTTTATATATTTAAAAATATGAAAAAAACTTGGCGTTATTCACTTTTGACTTGTACATGTTTGTCAGTCTTGACAATCTTAATCAAAGTTCTCATAAAACCAACAGCTTTGATTTGGCAGTACTGGTTTCCCATTGTTTCTTTTTATATTATTACTTGCTTAATAATATTTATAATGATAGCTATATATCGTTTGTTTTGTCATGTTTTTCATAAAAAAGATTCTTCTCATATCATAATGATAATTGGCATACTTGCCCTCATAATCAGTAGCTTTGGAACATTTGAGCATTTTCATAAACAAAAAACTAATTATGAAGTCTCTATCAACAAAGACACTTCTTTATCTTCATTAAAAATAGCTTTTATAAGCGATATTCATTTAGGCAATGGAACTTATCCATCACATATTGATCAGCTGGTTTCTACTTTAAATCAAGGACATTATGATCTCATTTGTTTAGGTGGTGATTTATTTGATGAAACAACACCTGAATCTGATATTCATCAGTCCTTCGATGCTTTATCTCATATCAAGTCTACTTATGGCATTTTTGCGGTTAGTGGAAATCATGAAAGATATACATCTTTTTCAAATAAGGAACTTTATCAAAAATATCATATCACTTATTTAAATAATGATTTTGTATGTATTGATCATCTTTTTAATATAATAGGACGTGAGGATGTGAGTTCTCCTCATCAAACATCATTATCTCAGATCTGCCAGGGAATGGATTTATCATTACCAACAATCATTCTAGATCATAATCCTGCCAGATATCAGGAAAATCAAGAATTTGCTGATTTACAATTATCAGGTCATACTCATGCTGGACAAATCTTTCCAGGAAATATCATAACTAATATGATATATCATCATGATTATGGACTATTTCAACAAAATCATTTTTCTTTGATTGTATCAAGTGGATATGGATCTTGGGGATTTCCTTTCAGAATAATGACACAATGTGAGTATCTTGAAATACATGTTTTATTTTAAGAAAAAAATTTTTTATGGTAGACTTTTAATTTCAAATAATATATCATATGAAAAGCGAGGTAAGGTTATATGGTTATAGAATTAGATAGTCAATATGAAAATAGAAAACAAATGATTGAAAATATTGTAAAAAAAATTATTGAGGATAATCACATTCAAATTACAGAAGTGAACTTTGATAATTTAATTATTCATCTTTCTTTATGTATTTCTAGAGAAATGAATGGAACTTATATTCCAACAAGTGAAAGTCAGATTAATCAATTAAAAGAACATGAATATTATCCAATTTCTAAAGAAATTATTCAAAAATTAGAAGAACAGTTCCATGTAGAAATTGATGAAAATCAAGTTCATTATGTTACTATGTATTTAGCAAACATCAATCTTTTAGATATTGATTTTCACTATGAATTTGATTTATGTGATGATGAAACAGAGGATATTATCAATGAAACTATTGAACGTATTCACACAGAATTAAATTTAGATTTAAGAAAGAATAAAGAATTTTATACAGGTATGACACTTCATTTTTACCCTGCATTAGATCGTTTACAAAACAATCAACAGTTAACTGATAATCCACTGAAAGATAAAATTCAGGCTCAATTCCAACTTGAATATCAGTGTGCAGAAATATTTAATGATATTGTTAATGAACATTATCATAAGACATTTAATGAACATGAATTGGCTTATATTGCTCTTCATTTTGGAACTGCACTTAAAAGTTAATCAAATATAAAAACAATGATATCATTTTGATACATTGTTTTTTTTGTAGATATAATGTATAAGCTTGCACTCTATTGAATTGAAAGTATAATGAATATCATAGCTGAATAAATAATGTGAGGTGAAGAAAATGACTAAAGAATGGACAATTCATAACAAAATAATTCAAATTCATTATCAGCAATCTCATGACAAAAATCTTCCTGTTGTTATATTAAATACATATGGAAATGAAGGACAGGATGTTTTTCATCAATGTTGCTTACTTCATAGTCAACCATTTATCTTGGTTTCTATTTCTCATTTAGATTGGAATAATGATTTAACACCCTGGTATGCAGAAGGATTAAATCATCAAGACAATCATTTTTTAGGACACGCTAATGATTACATCGAAGAATTAACTCATATAATCATTCCTCAAGCTTGTGACTATATCAAAAATGAGCTTCACCATAATATCCTGGATTATACTATTGCCGGTTATTCTCTAGCAGGAGTATTTGCTATTTATACAGCCTATAAAACAGATATATTTTCAAAAGTTGTCTCAGCTTCTGGATCTGTGTGGTTTCCTCAATTTATTGATTTTGTTAAGCAAAATACAATCTCCTCACATATTCAAAAAATGTATTTTTCATTAGGAAATAAAGAAAATAAAACAAGAAATCCCCTATTAGCTTCAGTCAAAGATAAAACTATAGAGTTAGAACATATCTATCATCAACAAGGTATACAAACTGTATATCATGAAAATGATGGTAATCATTTTCATGATGCGACTTTAAGAATGGCTCAGGGCATTTATTGGATTTTAAAATAAAAAGTCTATTCAATTTTAGTATGCCATATTTGAAATGATATGAATATCATAAAATAAATGAAAGAAGAGATAAAAATGGAAACAACAAATTTATTTGAAGAACAACTAGATTTACAGCAAATTCCTCTTGCCAGTCGTATGCGACCAGAAACATTAGATGAAATAGTTGGACAGCAGCATATTATTGGAAAAAATAAATTACTCTATCGTGCTATTAAAGCTGATCGACTAGGTTCTATTATCTTATATGGACCACCTGGTACTGGAAAAACGACCATAGCAAGAGTGATTGCTAATTCGACACATGCCTACTTTCATAAACTCAATGCAACGAATGCAGGTATCAAAGATATTGAAAAGATCATTAAAGATGCTCAGTATCATTATGGAGCCTATCAAAAAAAGACTATCCTTTTTATTGATGAGATTCATCGATTCAATAAAAATCAACAGGATTATCTTCTTCCCTATGTTGAAGATGGAGTTGTAACTCTCATTGGAGCAACAACAGAAAATCCTTATTTTGAAATCAACAATGCCTTACTTTCAAGATGTCGTATCTTTGAATTAAAACCACTCAATAAAAAAGACCTCATAGAAATCATGAACAGAACATTATCCAATAAGGAAAAAGGTTTAGGAAATGCTAATATGATTATGGATGATGAAGCAAAGAAATTTTTAGCTGACATGGCTAATGGAGATGCAAGAAGTGTTTTGAATGCTTTAGAATTGGCTTATCTGACAACACCGACACAAGAAGATGGCTTTTTACATATAACCCTAGAAATTGTTGAAGAATGTATCCAAAAGAAAGCCATTCGCTATGATGCAAATGGTGATAACCATTATGATGCTATTTCTGCCTTTATAGAATCCATGAAACATACAGATCCTGATGCTACACTGTACTATCTGGCAAGAATGCTGGTAGCTGGCGAAGATATCAAATACATTGCGAGAAGAATCTGTGTTTGTGCATCTGAAGATGTTGGTCTGGCCAATTCACAAGCTATTGTTGTTGCTACAAATGCTATGTTAGCAGCTGAAAGAATTGGTATGCCTGAAGCTGCAAAAATATTAGCTCATGCTGCATTATATGTCTGCTGTTCACCAAAATCAGATACAGTCTATGGCATTCTTTATGCAATGAATGACGTGAAAAAGAGTGGTTATATTCCTATTCCATCATTTTTACAGGATGCTAGCTATAAAAGTGCCAAAAAATTGGGTAGGGGCATTGGCCTTGATAATATCCATGCTTTTCCAAACCATTATTCTGGTAAAAAATGTATGCCTAAGGAACTAGAAGATATACATTATTTTCATTTATCAGGAAATGGGAATGAAAAACGTATTCAAAAATTCTTAGATTATCTTCATGAACATATAAAGTAAAAGAAGGATTTAATTAAAAAATCCTTCTTTTACTTTATACAAAAGCATATTTACGTACTTTTAAATAACAAATCAGATGAACACTTAATGTCAATATCCATGAAATTGGATAAGATATATAAAGTGTAAATAAAGTATGATTCATCTCAAAAATAGTAAATATCCAAATGACTCTAAACAAGCAGGCTCCTGTTAAAGAAACAATCATTGGCATAACAGAATAACCCATACCTCTTAAACTGCCAACAATAACATCCATGATTCCACACAAGAAATAAGAGGCACTAACAATACTTAGACGGATCATTCCTGCTTCAATAACTTGCGCATCAGTTGAATAAATTGTCAATAAGATATTTCCTAACAAATACGCTCCAAAACCTAAAACAAAGCCTATAAGACTGACAACTGCTAGACATCTTATTAAAATTTTATCTACTCTTTGGTAATTCTTAGCACCCATATTTTGGCTCGTAAAACTTAATGATGTCTGATAAATAGAATTCATAGCCGTATAAACAAAGCCTTCAATATTACTTGCTGATGTATTTCCAGCAACAATAATAGATCCAAATGAATTTACAGATGATTGAATTAAAACATTGGATATATTAAAAACCATTCCCTGTAAACCAGCAGGTAAACCAATCTTTAACATCTTGATTAATTTATCTTTATGAAAATGTAATTTTTTTCTAGATAATTTTAAAACACCATCAGCTTTGATTAAACATCTTAAAACCAAAATAGCAGAAATACACTCAGACATTGCTGTTGATATGGCAACACCTGCAACGCCTAAATGAAAGACAATTACAAAAATCAAATTAAAAATAACATTAATAATTCCTGCTAAAGTTAAATAATATAGTGGTCTTTTTGTATCACCAACAGTTCTTAATAAAGCAGCACCAAAATTATAAATCATAAAACCTGGCATACCAACAAAATAAATTCTCATATAGATTGTTGATAAATCAATAACATCAAGTGGAGTACCCATTAATTCCAATAATGGTCTTGCTAATAAATTACCTACGAAAATCATTACAATTCCACCATAGATAGCTGTACAAATAGCAGTATGTACTGTCTCAGAAGCGTTTTTTTCATCGTGAGCACCACAAAAACGTCCAAAGAGTACATTGGCTCCTACAGAAATACCAATAAATAAATTGACTAATAGATTAATTAATGAACTTGTAGAGCCTACAGCAGCTAAAGCCTCACTTCCTGTAAATCTTCCAACAACAATAATATCAGCCGCATTAAATAATAATTGCAATATTCCAGAAAGCATTAATGGAATTGAAAAAATAATAATTTGTTTTAATAATGGTCCATGACACATATCAATTTCATAACTTTTCGACATCATCTTTCCCCCTATTCCCACGATTGCCTATTATAGCACTCTTTTTACTTTTTAAAAGATGAAGTTGACATAAAAAGAAAAAAGATGAAAAATTCATCTTCTCACTTGTTTCTAAAAATCAAATATAAAATATAAAGAATGACACATTCTAAAAGACATGACAATGTCACTAATATAGCAAAATAATTAATAAGTGTTAAAATCTCTTGCCCTCTATTGAAAGCTGAAACAATCAAAAATATAACAAAACTCACGATAGCTATAGTTCTTAAATATTTAAAGAATTTATAATATCTTAATGCTAATGAATTGTACTTTTTCATCTTATTTACCTATACAAAAGCGTTTAAATAATTCATCTAATAAATCTTCTTTTGCTCTTTCCCCTAAAATTTCTTTAAGACTTTCCCAACTTTCATATAAATCTGTGACGATCAAATCGGTAGGAATCTGTTGTTTCATAGCTTCAATAGCTGATTTTAATGATTGATTGGCTTTTTCTAGTAATTGAATTTGTCTAGCATTAGCTAAAATATCATCTTGTGATGATGTAATCTCTCCTAATTCAAACATTGATTTAATCTTTTGAATCAAAGGATCAATATCATGATCTTTAGCACTAATTGATATACCTTGAATATCATTCAACACACCCTGATCTTTTTTATTTATAACAATGATTCTATTTGTGTCTTCAGATAATTCTAATAAATCTTTATCTTCCTGTGTTAATGGTTGTGATCCATCTAAAACCAAAAGAACCAAATCTGCTTTATGAATCAAAGCTTTAGATTTATGGACACCAATATTTTCAACAACATCATCTGTATCTCTAATACCAGCAGTATCTATCATATTTAAAACAATCTGATCCAAACGAATTGTTCCTTCTACAATATCTCTCGTTGTTCCAGCAATATCTGTCACAATAGCTTTATCTTCATCCAATAAAGCATTTAATAAACTTGATTTTCCAACATTTGGCTTTCCAATAATGACTGTTGAAATACCATCTTTCAATAAATGAACATTTTTAGAAGATTCTATAATATGATCCATTTTTTCTTGTAGCTTAACACTTTTTGGCAATAATGAATCTGCTGTTAATTCTTCAACATCTTCATATTCAGGATAATCAATATTGACTTCTATCTGTGTAATAATTTGAATTAAGTCTTCTTTTAAATCCTCAATAAAATGACTGATATTACCTTGAATTCCTTTCAATGCTAATTGTGAAGCATAATCATTTTTAGCACTGATCAAATCACTGATAGCTTCAGCCTGTGATAAGTCAATTCTACCATTGAGAAAAGCTCTTTTTGAGAACTCTCCATGTTCTGCCATACGTGCACCCTTCTTTAAACATAAGTTTAAAACTTTCTGTGTAATAAAGACTCCACCATGACAATTGATTTCAACCATTTCTTCTCCTGTAAATGTACGATGACCACGATATATATTGACAAGGACTTCATCTACTTTTTCATCCTGATCTTTAATAAAACCATATGTAATAGTATGACTTGCTTTATCTATAATTTTTCCAGTAAAAAATTGTTGAACAAAGGCAATACAATCTTTACCACTTAAACGAATAATTGATATAGCTGCTTCTAAACGTGAAGTCGCTATAGCAACAATAATATCATCATTCATTTGAACCATTTCCTTTCTATCTACTTTCATATAGTATAACAACATCTTTTTAAAATATCTATGTTGTTATGAAAAAAAGTAACACGACTGTGTTACTAACAATGACTTTCCAAATACATGGCAGGGTTATCCTGATATTTTTTAGCTTCCTGTTCATCTAAAAAGATAGAGTAATGAATCTGTCTTGATGAAATCTCATGATGACCACTACAATTGGCATAACCTTCAATTTGAAATGTATATTCCTGACCCTTAACTTGAATATGAAAAACTTTTCCACTCATAATATACCCTTGAACAAGAAAATATACAATTTGTCCATTTTTAAGCATTCTCTTCTTCCAATCCTTCAAATTGTAAACGATAGTATTTCGCATAAACATTATTTTTATTTAATAAGAACTGATGTGTTCCTCTTTCAACAATACCATTATTACCAATGACAATAATTTCATCAGCATTTCTAATTGTTGATAATCGATGGGCAATCGTAATACATGTACGATTTTTTGATAATACTTCTAGACTTTTTTGAATATGACGTTCACTTTCATTATCCAAAGCACTTGTAGCTTCATCCAAAATTAAAATTTTTGGATCTTTTAAGAAAATTCTGGCAATCGAAATACGTTGTTTTTGACCACCACTTAAACGTGTTCCTCTCTCACCTACATATGTATCATAACCATCAGGTAAACTCATAATAAATTCATGAATATTTGCTTTTTTTGCTGCTTCTATTATTTCTTCATCACTGGCATCTGGTTTACCATAAGCAATATTGTCTCTAATAGAACCTGTAAACAAATAAACATCCTGTTGCACAATACCAATAGATTGTCTTAATGATTTTAAAGTCAATTTTCTAATATCTTGACCATCAATTTCAATTTGTCCACTTGTTACATCATAGAAACGTAACAATAATGAACAGATTGTTGTTTTTCCACCACCAGACGGTCCTACCAAGGCAACTGATTTTCCAGCATCAATATGAATATTTAAGTTTTCTAAAACTTTTTCATCATCATATCCAAAATTGACATTTTTATAATCAATAACACCCTTGACATTCTCTAAATCATGACTATCTGGGGCATCTTCAATTTCCACTTGTGTTTCCATAACTTCATTAAATCTTTTAAATCCAGAATAACCTTTTTGAAGCATTTCTGTAAATTCAACAAGAACTTCAATAGGAGTAATAAAAATATTAATATATAAAGCATATGTAGCAAGGGCTATGGGTTGTAATGATCCATCAGCAATAAAAAATCCCCCAGCAACTAAAATTGTGACATAAAGTAATCCCTGAAAGAAATTATTACCACCTTGGAATTTTCCCATACAATGATAATTATTTTTCTTACTTGTTAAAAATCTTTCATTACTAATCGCAAATTTATGTCTTTCAATATCTTCATTTGCAAAAGATTTGACAACTCTGATACCAGCTAAAGTATCTTGTAAAGAAGCATTAACCCCAGCAATCTGACGACGATTATCCATAAATGTCTGTTGCATAGATTTATTTTGTTTTAATGAAAATAATAACATACATAATGTCACAATCATTAATAAGATTGTGAGTGGTACATGAATATACATCAATAAAACAAATGAACCAATAATTTTAAGCAATGATATAAATATATTTTCTGGTCCATGATGTGCAAATTCACATATATCAAATAAATCACTCACTAATTTACTCATCATTTCTCCAGTATTATTTTTATCATAATAAGAAAAAGATAATTGTTCAAATTTATCAAACAAATCCTTTCTCATATCTCTTTCCATTTGTGCTCCCATAATATGTCCTTGTGCAGAAACATAATATTTGCATAATGCACGAACAGCATACATCACCAACAAAAAGACAGCCAACCATAATAAACAACGCATAATGGTCTGATGATCAGAAACAAAAAGCGTTGCATTCAAATAATTCAGAATCTGAGGAAAGGCTAAATCAATCAGACTAATGATCATAGCACAAATCATATCCAAAAAGAAAACTGTTTTATATGGTTTATAATATTCTATAAATTTTCTCATTATCTTCATTTCTTTTCCCTCCAATCTAAGACTTTTCCCATTATAACATATCTTAAAAAAAAGAAAACATTTCTGCTTTCTGTCTTACCAATATCTTTTATTTTTATATAAAATCTTATGTATAATATAAAAACTCTATCAATGATAGAGTTTACTCAACATATGAAATTGTAATAAATCTTCCTTTTCCTTCACCTTGGCTTTCAGTCTTCAAGTGTGAACTCATTTCTGCAATTGTCTGATGAATCACTTTTCTTTCATCAGCAGGTAAAGGATCTAACTTTACATCAATCTTTGTATGTAGAACTTGTTTTCCAAGTCTTTTTGCCATAGCAGAAACTTTTTTATATCTATTTTCTTTATATCCATTAATATCTAAGCTTATTTCAAATCTCTTTTTAAATTCATTTTGAACAGCATGTCTTGCGATGAAATTAAATGCTCTTAAGATAACACCATTTTTTCCGATAAGAATAGAATTATGATCTGTATTGATATTACAATAAATACGTCCATCTTGAATATAAGAAACAGTTTCTACCTGAAAATCCATATTTGTTAATGTTTTTCTCACAAAATTTTCTAAGTATTCCTGAACCATACTTTCACAATAACATTCAATGACAACTTTTTTAGAAAATAATCCTTTTTTTTCTTCAATGATTTCATATGTCAATTCATCAGGAGTAATTCCTAAATCCTGGCAAGCATGTTGAATCACATCATCTAATGTTTTTCCTTCATATGTTTTCATAGTTTTGCCCAGTCCTTATTTATCTTTTTTCTTTTCAATGTGATATAACTGAATATATACTGTTCTTGTAACAGTAATTAAACTTGTTGTAATCCAATATAGTGACATTGCTGTTGGCATTGATAATGCAAACCAAACAATCATAACAGTCATAACAATATTCATTGTTCTCATTGATTGTTGTTGTTTTGAAACCTTATAACGTGGATTTCTCTTTAACATAATATTATTAATTTCAATAGCTAAATATTGTGTTAAACCAACCAATGCCACAATAATAACATATTGCCAAGCTCCTTTTGTAATAGCTGACATTGGCGTAATTCCTAATTCTAATCCAAATAATGTTGAATCATATAAAATTTCAACTCTTTGCACAGCCTGCCAAACTGCAAGCATAATTGGTAATGTTAAGAATGTTGAAAAAGAACTTAACATGCTGATATTGTTCTTTTTATATAAAGCCTGAATCTCAGCTGATTGTCTCATTTGAGATGCTTGATCTTTTCTACCAGCATATTTTCTTTGAATTTTTTCTAATTGTGGTTGAAGTAACTGCATCTTTTGAGTTGATTCTGTTGATTTTATCATGATTGGTAAAATCAAGATATTAATAAAGATAGTCATTCCAACGACACCCCAAGCCACATTTCCCAGCATATTACTAATGAATAAAATACCTCTGGCAATAGGATATGTTAAAATAAAATCAAAAAATCCTAATTGACTTAAACTCCATGGAGTTGATTCATTAATAGCACGTGATGCAATCAGGTGGCCAGTTTCATCTAGATTTCTTTCACAGCCAGCTAATAGAAACACAACAGCTATTAAAGCAAATACCTTTAAAAACTTTTTTGTACGTTGATCTAAATACATTTCTATTTTTCCATCCTTCTATTTATTTTATTATATAAAGACATGAGACTTTTCAAATTATCCTGATAACTTTGATTTAAATACTGATGTCTTATAATAATAATAAAATTCATTTTCTGATTTTTATCAAAAACTTGATGAACCATCATTCTTACTTGTCTTTTTATCTTATTTCGAACAACAGCATGACCTAATTTCTTACTAACAGAGATTCCCACTTTCAAATGTTCATGATTATCATCAAAGTATATCACAAATTGCCTATTTGCAATTGATTTCTTCTTTTTAATAATAGTCTGGAAATCTTCATTCTTCTTAATTCGATATTCTTTTTTCATATTTTTTTAGAAAAAAAACCACATTAAAGTGGAATTTTTTTTAGGCAGATAAAACTTTTCTTCCTCTCTTACGGCGACGAGCAAGTACTTTTCTTCCGCCTACTGTTGCCATTCTAGCTCTAAAACCATGAGTTTTTGATCTTTTTCTCTTATTTGGTTGATATGTTCTTTTCATTAATTACACCTCCAAATGATTAAATTTTTTATACACAATAACATATGCCCCATTATTATATGGTTTTTGCTTTTATAAGTCAATGAAAATATGGAATTTTCTTTGCAGAATCGAGCATTTTGATTAAATTTAATGTTCTTAACTCAAATTTATTTGCATATGCTTTATAAAGAGAAAATGACTCTTTTCACAAGTTATGCACAAAAGAATAAAAGTTATGCACAATTGTGAATAACTCTACATTTATTCACATATATCGACATTTTTTCTGTGTATATCTTGTTCTCTTTATTGTGAATAAAAATAGGCATAAAAAGTTATTCACAATTATTCACATTGCATAACTTCTTATGCACAATCCACACATCATGAAATTTGTGCAAAACAAAAAAAAGACCGTTATATCAATATAATTTAATGTGCATAACTATGTGAATAAGTTGTGCGCAATTTTTTTCGACTTCATTTTATTCACTTTTTCCTTTATAATATGCCTTGGAGATGGTGAAAATGAATAATTTAGATATGAATTGGCAAAAAACTTTGAGCTTATTTCAAAGTAAACTTGATGATTATGGATTAGATAAAATTACTTTTGATTCTTTTTTCACAACTCTACAAATTCAAGATATTGTAGGGAGTGTTGTCACAATCACCATTGATACAAATTGGAGTTTAGAAGTTGTTGAACCTTATTTATCACAATTACAGGAAATATATAATACTGTCACAAATGGACATTATCAGCTTCAATTAATAACTGAAGAAGATTATAAGAAAAGTCATGCACAAAAAGAACATCTATTACAATTTGAAGATCATTTGAATCCTGACTTAACTTTTGATAATTTCGTTATTGGTAACAGTAATAGAATCGCTCAAAATGCATCACTGGCAGTTGCTATGAAACCAGGTATTTCTTATAGCCCATTATTTATTCATAGTAATTCTGGATTAGGGAAAACCCATTTGCTAAATGCAATTGGGAATTATGCAAAAAGGCGTGATCCTTCGATTAATGTTTTATTTACAACAAGTGAAAACTTTGTAAATGAATATATACAATCTCTGGCCAATCATTCAATGGACGAATTTAATTATAAATATCGCCAAATGGATATTCTTCTTATAGATGATATTCAGTTTATGGCAACCAAAGAATCATCAAGTGAAATCTTTTTTAATATTTTTAATACATTAATTAGTAATAAGAAACAAATCGTTATTACATCAGATAAGCCTCCGCGAGATCTCAAAGGAATGGAAAGTCGTTTAGTCAGTCGTTTTTCTTCTGGGTTAACAGTGAGTATTGATACACCTGAATTTGAAACTGCAAAAGCGATTTTAAGAAAGAAAATTGAAATTGAAAATGTTGATTACCCTATTTCTGAAGAAGTTTTGGATTTTATTGCGACACATTTCAATACTGATGTCAGAGAACTTGAAGGAAGTTTAAAAAGATTATTATTCTATAAATTAATATGTGGTAAGAAGTTAGATGTTATTGATTTAAACTTTGCTTTAGAAGCTTTCAGTGATTCTTATAGCCAACCAACACAAAAGAAGGAATTGACTGTATCAAATATAAAAAAATGTGTTGCAGATTACTATAATTTAACTGTTGCTCAAATCAATTCAAAATCAAGAACATCAAGTATTATTGTTGCAAGACATATTGCTATGTATTTAGTTAGAGAATTAATCGATGATATTTCATTTATTCAAATTGGACATGAATTTGGAGGAAGAGATCATTCAACTGTTATGAAAGCTTGCCATAAAGTTCAACAGAAATTAGAAAAAGATATGAATTATCGTCAGGCTATTAATGACATTAAAAAGAAGCTTGTGTAAAAGTTATGCACAGTTATGCACAATTTATGCACATGAAAAATATCGAAAAACAATGAATAAAACATTACTTTTTTTAAGTTATTCATATTGTGCACAATATTATTATTATGATATTATTTAAATAATAAATATATAAAAAGGAGAAAAGTTATGAATTTTAAGATTAAAAGATTAGAATTACTCAATGCTCTCTCTAAAGTTTCTAGAGCTGTTTCTATAAAAAGTCCATTACCTGTTTTAACTGGTATTAAATTTGAGTTGAAAGAAGATGAATTAGTTTTAACTGGTAGTGATAGTGATATTACAATTCAAACAAGTATCAAAGATAATATTGAAATTCAAGAACCTGGTAGTGTTGTTTTATCTTCTAAATATATATTAGAAATTATTAAAAAGATTGATTCTGAAGATGTACATATATTTATTGTTGATGGAACACTGACAAGAATTGAGGGAGCAAATTCTCGTTTTGATTTGAATGGAACATCTTATATTGATTATCCTCGTATTGATTTAAATAAAACTGGTGTTAATTTACAGATGAAATCTACTGATTTAAAAGAAGCTATTGAACAGACTTCTTTTGCAACAAGTGAAAAAGAAACAAGACCAGTTTTAACAGGTGTTAATTTTAAAGCTAAAGATCATGTTTTAGAATGTATTGCTACAGATAGTTATCGTTTAGCAAAACGTATTTTAAATATTGATTCTGATATTTCATTTAATATTATTATTCCTAAAAAGAGTTTAATTGAAATTAGTCGTATTATTGAAAAAGATGAATTGATTGATTTATATGTATCTGATCGTAAAGTTTTATTTGTTTTTGATCATGTTTTAATTCAAACAAGATTAATTGATGGAACTTTCCCTGATACAAGTCGTTTGATTCCTGATACTTTTGATTATTCAATGAGTATTGATAGTACAAGTTTATTAAATTCTATTGATAGAGCATCATTACTGACAAATGAACAAACAAACATTGTCAAATTAACAATGAATCAGGATACAGTTATCTTATCTTCATTCTCTCAAGAAATTGGATCTGTTGAAGAAAACTTATCTAAAGCATTTTATAAAGGTGAACCATTAAAGATTTCATTTAGTGCCAGATATCTAACTGATGCGATTAAGAGTATTAATGGACAAAAAGTCAGAGTCTTATTTACAGGTGAAATGAAACCATTTATTATCAAAGATTTTGAAAGAGAAGATATTATTCAATTGGTTTTACCAGTGAGAACTTATTAAGCTAATCTATTCATGGTTAGCTTTTTTTGTTATAATTTGAATGGTGGTGTTATGGAAAAGATTTTACTGGTTGAAGATGATTTACAAATTGTTAAACATTTAAATTCTTATTTAAAAGACAATGATTATCATTTAATATCTGTTGATGGTCAAAAAAAGGCTATGCAAATACTTCAACAACAATTTATAGATTTAATCTTATTAGATATTTCATTAAAAGAAGGCAATGGTTTTTCTTTATATAATGAAATCAAAACTTATTATGATATTCCTATTATCTTTTTAACTGCTCAAAGTGATGAATTCAGCATTATTACAGGTCTTGACTTAGGAGCAGATGATTATATATCTAAACCATTTCAACCTCGTATACTCTTATCACGTATTCAAAATATTTTAAGAAGATATAAAAAGAAAGATCAAATCTTTCAATATCAGAATCTCAAAGTTTATATTTCACAGGCAAAAGTCTATAAGAATCAACAGGAAATCTTTTTATCAGCTTTAGAATATAAATTATTATTAATTTTTGTTCAACATGCTCATCATTTACTAACAAGAGAATTTTTATTAGAAGAACTTTATCAGGTCACAGGTGAAGATATCAATGATAATACTCTAACAGTTTATATTAAAAGATTAAGAAATAAGATAGAAGATCAACCCCAACATCCTCAAATCATACAGACCAAAAGAGGCTTGGGTTATCAATTGGGAGATTAAATGATGTATATCATTGTATTTTTATTATGTTGTGTTATTGGTGGTTTATGTTATTACATCCACCAGCAAAATAAAAAATTATTTCTATTTCTAAACAAATTAATGATATCTTATTTCAACATAATGATTTTTATATTCAAAAGTATAAAGAGGGGAATCTTTCTATTTTAGAGAGTGATATATGTAAATTAGTTAATAAGATTTATGAACAAAATCGTTTGTTAGAAAATGAAAAACTTATTTTAAAAGAATATCTGGAAGATATATCACATCAAATGAAAACACCTTTAACTTCTTTAAATTTAATTCATGAAAGATTACAAAAAGCTGAAGGTCATGAAAAAAGACAGTTATTAAAAGAAGAAAAGAAATTATTAGATAAAATTGAATGGCTAGTCATGAGTCTATTGAAAATGGCACAATTAGATGCCCAAACAGTTACTTTCCATCAGGAAAGCATTAAACAAAAAGATTTTGTTTTGCAATTATTGAATCCATTTGAAATACAAATAGATATGAAAGATATTCAATTACAAATCAATATCCAAGAATCAGAGATATTCAAATGTGATATTTTATGGACTTTGGAAGCTTTATCTAATATTTTAAAAAATTGTATAGAACATGTTGAACAAAATGGAATCATTCATATAGAAATGAATCAAAATCCTTTATATAATGAAATCATTATTCAAGATAATGGTTGTGGTATTGATCAGGAAGATTTAATTCATCTATTTGAAAGATTTTATAAAGGAAAAAATGCAAAGCAGGATAGTGTAGGTATAGGTTTAGCTTTGAGTTCTATGATTATTGAAAAACAAAATGGAACAATTCAAGTAGAAAATACATATCCTGGCACAAAATTTACAATTCATTTTTATAAAGAAAATGTATAAATATTTCATTATGACAAATCTGTCACTTTATTGTCACGGGTTTGTCATTTTCATTTGATACTATATAGATGAGGAGGGGGAACATATGGCAATATTAGAAGTAAAAAATTTGACCAAGATTTATGGACATGATGAAAATCAGGTTGTAGCCTTAGATCATGTTTCTTTCACTGTTGAAAAAGGTGAATTTATCGCTATTGTAGGTTCATCTGGATCAGGAAAGAGTACACTATTGCATTTGATTGGTGGTGTTGATAAACCAACAAGTGGTGAAGTCATTGTGAATGGACAGAATGTCTATAAAAAGAATGAAAATGAATTAGCTATATTTAGACGTAGAGAAGTAGGATTAATTTATCAATTCTATAATCTCATACCTATATTAACTGTTGAAGAAAATATGACATTACCAGTGTTACTGGATAATAAAAAAGTGAATCAGGAACGACTTGATGAATTACTACGTATATTGGATTTAAAATCAAGAGAAAAGCATCTACCAAGAGAACTTTCAGGAGGACAGCAGCAACGTGTATCAATAGGAAGAGCATTGATGAATGCACCATCTTTAGTCTTGGCAGATGAACCAACAGGAAACCTTGACTCAAAAAACAGTAAAGAAATCATAGATTTATTAAAACTGACACAAAAAAGATATAAACAAACTTTAATTATGATTACTCATGACGAAAGTATAGCGATGCAGGCAGATAGAATCATCGTGATAGAAGATGGAAAAATAAAAAAAGATGAGGTTATCAGAAAATGAAAATCATGAATACATTGACCTTAAGGTATCTGAAAGCCAATAAAAAAAGAAGTTTATTAACATTTCTATGCATTATGGTATCAGTTATCATGATGAGTTGTGTTGGCATGGCTTTTTCATCAGGAAAAGCCTTCTATAAAAGTTATATAGAAAAGACGGTTGGAGATTATCATTATTATTTATTTGGAGCAGAAAAAGAAGTTGGTGAACTTATATATAATGATCCATTAGTTGATGAATATTATAAATCTGATATTTTTAATTTATCTTATCAAGATGCCAATATAAATGTTCTATCTGGTGACTATGCTTATTTTCAAAAAAGAAATCTACAAGATTATGTATTAAAAGGCAGGTTGCCAGTCAATAAATATGAGATTTTAGTAACAGAAGGATTTTTAAAACAAAATCAAATTGAGAAAAATATTGGTGATCAAATAGAATTTGATAACGGAAATATATATACTATTGTAGGTTTGATGTCTATTTATAAAACACAAGATTATTTTTTTAATACTTATCAGGCCCTCACATATATAGATGAAAATCAACCAATTATTCTTTATGTTAAAGATAAAGATGTTTCTAATCGTATTTTTGATCATACTGAGCAATTAGAAAATCAAATCAAGAAAATAAGAAATACTGATGCAGATGGCGTTGGTCTTGTTTATAATTCATCTTATTTAGCTATTCAAGATATTTTTGAAGAAAATTCAAAATCTTCGTTCTTAAATGTTTATAAAATGATTTATATATTAATAGGTGTTATTGGTATTATTTCTATTTTCATTATTTATCAGGCTTTTCATCTTTCAACAAGTAATCGTATACAATATCTTGGTATGTTATCAAGTGTAGGAGCAACACCTAAACAAAAGCAACGTTCGGTTTACTTTGAAGGATTTATTTTAACAATGATTGCTATACCATTAGGTTTAATCATCAGTTACTTAGGATTATCTATGACTTTTCTCATAGCCAATCAGATGGATCTATTAAAAAATACAGGTGTTGAAATTCATATACAAATATCAATAGTTTATATGATTGCTGTGATTGTGTTAAGTTTTTTAACAGTTGCAGTTGCATTGTACATACCAGCAAGAAGAATATCTCGCATTTCTATTATGGATGCCCTTCATAAAAATGATGAAGTCAAAGTCAAAAAATCTAAGCTTCAATTAAATTCTTTTTTGAAAAAACATTTACATATATCTTGGCAAATGGCATTAAAAAATTATAAAAGGCAAGGTAGAAAATCAAAAATTATTATTTTTTCTCTTGTGCTATCTATGTGTTTATTTATAACTGTATTTAGCTTCAGTAAAATGTTTTTAAGAACTGTGAATGATAATAGTGGGATCAGTGATTATAATATTTTGGCTTATGTTCCATTAGATAATGTAGATCAAATCAATCAAATATTAGATAGTCAAGATCATCAGAGTTATCACTTTATAAGTCATAATTCCGTTAAGGTTCACATTAATCAAGATTATCTTAACTATCAGGATGAAATGACAGACATGAGTATAGCTGTGATTGATCAAAAAAATTATGAGAAGATTTGTCAAGATAATGATATTATTCCTACAAAGAATCAAGCACTTATCTATGATACGCCAATATCTATTATGGATGATAATGGAGAAGAAGAAACATATTCAAATCTATATAAAAAGATGGATAAGAATTTTATAGAGGAAATTTATTTTGAAGAATATGATGGTGAAAATATATATCAAAGACAATTAGAAAATTTTGATTCTATTGAACTTCTTCATACAGAAGATGAATGGGGAATATCATATTCATATGAAATAACATTGCTTGTTCCTATTGAGTATTATAAGAATAACATTAGAGAGGACGCAGCCATTACTTATTATATTCAATCAGATGATGCTGATTCATTATGTGATGAATTAGAATCTGTAGGTATTGAAACAGTCAATATTGAAGAAAATTCTCAATATGCAAGACAATTAGTACAACTTGTTCAAATATTTGTTTATGGATTTGTTAGTATTATGGTTTTCTTTACATTACTCAATATTTTAAATATGATGAGTGCAAGTATTGAAAAAAGAAGAAAAGAATTTGCAATGATTTTAAGTGTAGGAATGAGTTATAAGGATATGACAAAGATGATATTCATAGAATCATTCATTTATGGTATTAAAACAGTTATATATGGTTTTCCTTTATGTTTATTGATTGAATATATTATGTATCAAGTATCACCATATGGTCATATTGATTTTTCTCCATCATGGATAGCTTATATTATTTCTTTTCTGATTATTTTCTTAGTTATGATATTGACATTTAAAGTAGGGTTAAACCGATTTAAAAAACAGAATATTATAGAGACACTTAAAGATGATATGTAGTGAAAAAGACTACATATCTTTTTTTGGCTTAAATTTAGCATTTAAGAGGTTTTTCTACAAAAAGGAGATTTATGTCTTTTTTCATAAATAGCGAATATAAGCCATAAAAACTATCATTTTTAGTGGTTTTGTGATATAATAGTTCAGGTTATGAAAGTATGGGTGATATAAATATGATTGAAATCAAGATTCATGGTGAGTTTATTACTTTGGGACAGTTATTAAAATTAGCAAATGCTGTGAGTAGTGGAGCTGAAGCAAAATTGGTTATTGCGGATGGATTGGTTCTTGTGAATGGTGAAGTTGAAACAAGACGTGGTAAAAAGCTCCATCATCAGGATATTGTTTCTTTTGATGGTCAGGATTATCTTATAAAGAATGAAGATTTATAGTATTGAATTAAAGAATTTTAGAAACTATGCTCATTGTTCTGTAGAATTTGATCCTTTTATTAATATTTTAATTGGTCAAAATGCTCAGGGAAAAACAAACTTATTGGAAGCTATTTATATTCTATCTATGTCGAAGAGTTTTAAGACAAAGATCATTGATGAATTGATTTATTTTGATGAAGATTTTGCGAAAATTCATGGAAAAATCATGAATAATCAAAAGAACCTAGATTTGGAAATTGTTTTATCGAAATTAGGGAAAAAGGCTTTTATTAATCATAATGAAATTAAGAAAACAAGTGATTATGTTGGTTATTTAAATGTTGTTTTGTTTGTTCCGGAAGATTTGATGTTAATAAAAGGAAGTCCTAAATTAAGAAGAAGATTGATTGATATGGAATTATCAAAGATATCACCTATATATATGTATGAATTTAATAAATATCAAAAACTTTTAAAAGAAAGAAATAAGTATTTAAAATTATTAAATGAAAAACATTTAAAGGCTGATGATTATTTAGAAGTTTTATCAGAACAAATGGCACAATTACAGGTTCAATTATTAAAGAAAAGAATTGAGTTTGTAGCATTATTGAATGATATTGCGATGAAAATGTATGATTATATTGCGGGGCATAAGGAAATTTTAACAATTCAATATAAGACCTATTATAAAGATATGAGTTATGAAGGTATATTGAAAGATTATCAAAAGCATTATCAAAAAGATATTGATTTGAAAAAAACAAATCATGGAATCCATAAGGATGATTTATGGATTTGTTTAAATGATCAGGATGCTTTGACTTATGCATCACAGGGACAACAAAGGTCAATAGTGTTGGCTATGAAAATAGCTTTATTGGAGTTAGTCAAAAAAGAAATTGGGGAATATCCAATTTTATTGTTAGATGATGTTTTGAGTGAGTTGGATGATGTAAGAAAAACAAAACTATTAAATTTGATTGATGGTAAAGTGCAGACATTTATTACTTCAACAAATATTGATGGTATTCATCATCAGGTAATTGATAAGGCAAAGAAAATTGTCATTGAAAATGGATGTGTGAAAGGAGAAAGCTATGGAAGAAAACAATAAAGTTCAACACAGTTATAATGAATCTGATATCCAGGTTTTAGAAGGACTTGAAGCTGTTAGAAAAAGACCAGGTATGTATATAGGATCAACTTCTTCTAGAGGTTTACACCATTTGGTTTGGGAAATTGTTGATAACTCAATCGATGAAGCATTAGCTGGTTTTTGTAATGAAATTCAGGTTATTTTAGAAGAAAATGATGTTGTGAAAGTTATTGATAATGGACGTGGTATGCCTACAGGTATTCATGCGAAAACAGGGAAAAGTACAGTCGAAACAATTTTAACTGTTTTACATGCTGGTGGTAAATTTGGAGGTGGAGGCTACAAGGTTTCTGGTGGTCTACACGGTGTTGGTGCCAGTGTTGTTAATGCATTAAGTGAATGGCTGGAAGTCTATGTACATAGAGATGGACATATTTATTATCAGCGCTTTGAAAAAGGTGGACAACCTGTTGAAGATTTGAAAATTATTGGTGATTGTGATGATACAGGAACAACTGTTATTTTTAAAGCTGATCCTTTAATTTTTGATGAAACGACGGTTTATGATTATGAGACATTAAATCAAAGAATCCGTGAATTAGCTTTCTTAAATAAAGGATTAAAATTGATTTTAGAAGATCGTCGTCAAAAACCATACAAGAAAAATGAATATCACTATGAAGGTGGTATTAAAGAATATGTTGCTTATTTGAATCGTAATAAGACACCTATTCATGAAGAAATTATTTATGTGGAAGATGAAATAGATGATATTAAGGTTGAAGTTGGTATGCAATATAATGATGGCTATCAGCCAAATATCTATTCTTTCTGTAATAATATTAATACACATGAAGGTGGGACTCATGAAGAAGGTTTCCGTCTTGCTTTAACAAGAGTGATTAATAATTATGCCAAAAATAATAATTTCTTGAAAAAAGATGAAGACTCTTTAAGTGGTGATGATTGTCGTGAAGGTTTAACGGCTATTATTTCAGTGAAACATCCTGATCCTCAATATGAAGGGCAGACAAAGACAAAGTTAGGAAATGCTGAAGTCAGAAAAATCGCAAGCAACATCATTTCAACAGCTTTAGATAAGTTCTTATTAGAAAATCCAAATACTGCACAGGTGATTGTTAATAAGGCCATTGTTGCCAGTCGTGCTAGAATGGCAGCCAAACGTGCGAGAGAAATGACAAGAAGAAAAACAGCTTTAGACAGTATTGCTTTACCTGGTAAACTGGCTGATTGTTCATCTAAGGATCCTAGCGAATGTGAAGTTTTCATAGTCGAAGGGGATTCTGCCGGTGGTAGTGCAAAAATGGGAAGAGATCGTAGAACTCAGGCCATTTTGCCATTACGTGGTAAGATTTTAAATGTTGAAAAATCGAGATTAGATAGAATTTTAGGTAATGCTGAAATTCGTTCAATGATTACAGCTTTTGGAACGGGTATTGGAGAAGAATTTGATATCAGTAAATTAAGATATCATAAAATTGTTATTATGACCGATGCCGATGTTGATGGTGGACATATTCGTATTTTGATGTTGACATTCTTATATCGTTTCTTAAAACCATTGATTGAAGAAGGATATGTTTATGCAGCACAACCACCATTATATTTATTGAAACATGGAAAAGAAGAATATTATTTATATTCTGATTATGAATTGGAAAAGAAAAAAGAAGAACTTGGTGAAAATGCCAAAATTTCTATTCAGCGTTATAAAGGTTTAGGAGAAATGAATGCTGAACAGTTATGGGATACAACAATGAACCCAGAACATCGTGTTTTATGGCAAATTGATTTGGATGATGCAATGCAGGCTGATGCTATGTTTGATATGTTGATGGGTGAAAAAGTTGAACCAAGACGTGAATTTATTCAAGAAAATGCACAAATGGCAGAATTAGACTTATAGTAAAGGAGAGAAAGAATGGAAGAACGTGGAATCAAGAAAAGATCATTAACAAAAGAAATGAAACAATCCTTTATCAATTATGCCATGTCAGTTATTGTTCAAAGAGCTTTACCAGATGTTAGAGATGGATTAAAGCCTGTTCAAAGAAGAATTGTGCATGGAATGAATGAACTGGGATGTTATAGTGATAAACCATATAAGAAATCAGCGCGTATTGTTGGGGAAGTTATGGGGAAATACCATCCTCATGGTGACTCTTCAATTTATGAAGCTTTAGTCCGTATGGCTCAAGATTTCAGTTATCGTTATATGTTAGTCGATGGTCATGGGAACTTTGGATCTATTGATGGTGATGGAGCTGCGGCACAGCGTTATACTGAAGCCAGAATGTCTAAGATTTCTATGGAAATGGTGAGAGATATTAATAAAGATACAGTTAATTTTATTCCTAACTATGATGGTGAAGAATCAGAACCAGAAGTTATGCCATCACGTTTCCCTAATCTATTAGTCAATGGAACAACCGGAATTGCAGTTGGTATGGCAACAAATATTCCACCTCATAATTTAGGTGAAGTCATTGATGCGATTTTGGCTGTTTCTCATAATCCTGATATTACGATTTTAGAATTAATGGAAAATTATATTCAGGGACCTGATTTTCCTACAGGTGCTTACATCTTAGGAAAATCAGCAATTAAAAAAGCTTATGAAACAGGAAATGGCCTAATTGTGATGAGAGCTAAAACGGATATTATTGATATTCATGGTGGCAAGAAAGCCATTGTTGTCACTGAAATACCATATATGGTCAATAAGGCTCGTTTAATTGAAAAAATGGCTGAACATGTTAAAGAAAAACGTATTGAAGGGATTACAGAAATACGTGATGAATCTAACCGTGAAGGTATTCGTATTATGATTGAACTTCGTAAAGATGTTCAACCAGAAGTGATTTTAAATCAATTATTTAAATTAACTTCATTGCAGACAACATTTGGAGTGAATTCAATAGCTTTAGTTAATAATCAACCTCAAACTTTAAATTTAAAACAAATGATTACTTATTATCTTGATCATCAAGAAGAAGTTATCAGAAGAAGAACAGCTTATGATTTAAAGAAAGCTGAAGATCGTGCTCATATTTTAGATGGGTTAAAAAGAGCATTGGATCAAATTGATGCAATTATTGAACTCATTCGTTCATCAAGAACAACAGAAATTATTCAACAAAGATTGATGGATGAATTTAATATGTCTGATCGACAAGCAAAAGCAATCAGAGAAATGCAGCTTCAAAGATTAGCCGGTTTGGAAAGAGAAAAGATTGAAAATGAATTGAAACAGTTATTAGAATTTATTGCTGATTTAAAAGATATCTTAGCTAATAGAGAAAGAATATTAGAAATTATTGAAAAAGAATTATTAGAAATTAAAGCTAAGTTTGCTGATAAGAGAAGAACAGAAATTATTCAAGGAACATTTGATTTAGAAGATGAAGATTTAATTCCAGTTGAAGATGTTATTATTTCTTTAACTTCTAATGGATATGTCAAACGTATGCCTGTTGATACTTATAAAACACAAAATAGAGGTGGTAGAGGTATCAAAGGTATGGGAACAAATGAGGATGATATTGTTGATGCTCTTATCCATATGAGTACACATGATGATTTATTATTCTTTACAAACTTTGGTAAAGTTTATCGTTTAAAAGGATATAATATTCCTGAATTTGGTAGAACTGCTAAAGGATTACCTGTTGTCAATTTATTAAATCTAGATAAAGATGAAAGTGTCAAATCTATGATTTCTATTCATAAAGAAGATATTGATGAAGATAAGAATTTATATCTATTCTTTGTGACATTGAATGGTTTGGTTAAGAAAACATCTATTGAAGAATTTAAAAATATTAGACAATCTGGTAAGATTGCAATTAATTTAAAAGATGAAGATCAGTTGGTTGCTGTAAAATTAACACAAGAAAATGAAGAAATCTTAGTAGCTGCATCTAATGGAAAATTAATTAGATTTAATGAAAATGATGTCAGACCAATGGGAAGAACAGCATCTGGTGTTAAAGGTATTAATGTAGATGGTAGTCATGTTGTTGGTATGACAACAAATGGAGAAGGACAATATATTATGGCTATTAGTGAAAATGGTTATGGTAAGATGTCTCCAATTGAAGATTATCGTGAATCACATCGTGGTGGTAAAGGTGTGAAAACAATTAATACAACTGAAAAGACTGGACAATTAGTGGCTTTAAGAGCTGTTAATGGTGATGAAGATTTATTAATTATGACAAGTGAAGGTATTATGATTAGACTTCCAATGGAACAAGTCAAACTAGCTGGAAGAAATACTCAAGGTGTCAGATTAATTAAAGTTGCTGAAGGATCAACTGTTTCTAGTGTGGAAGTTGTTGATAAATCAGAAGAAGAAACTGAAGAAAGTAAAGAAGAATAGTATGTCGTAATTGACATACTATTTTTTAATAACTTTACCCATATAAAAAGATTTCTACTCTTGAGAAATCTTTTTATATTGATGAATAGCATCTTTGAATTTATCTAAAAAAGCATCTTCACCTAAAGTATTGATTTTAAAAAATAAAGCTTGGCTTCCACCTGAAGTTATGGCAGTGACTTGCATTTGATTTTGATATTCTGTTATCGTTATAGATAAGCTTAATCGATTGCTTCCTGAATAACTATATCTTTCTAAAATTAAAATACCAACATGAACATCATGAATATCATAATAATGCTCATCTTCAATAGAAGCAGAAAAACTTGATTTTATCAATTCATCTTTTAAAAATTGACAGAAAGGTTTAAAAGAACCATGAAGTTCACAAGAATATTTAGACATGATAATCCCTCCTTATATATAGATTATCATGAATTTTTGAAAAAACTGTGTATTTTATAGAATAAAATTTTATGATTCTATTATTTCAACAATATTTGACAAATATCTTGAACTTTTCTACAATATCTATAAAAGTAGGTGAAATTTATGAAAAAAATACAAATCAGTCAAACTTTAAAGAATATAATAATTATTATTGTTATTGCAGTTATTTTCTTTTTTATTGGGAAGGTGTGGCCTAGTGGTGAGGAACCAACAGAAATAACAAGTGATTTATTATCACAGCAAATTCAAAGTATCAGTGAATTAGCAAGTGTAGAATATAATTATACAAATATGGGAAAATATGAAAATCAGGCAACTTTTTATGGATGGAAAGTGCCTTTTACAACAAAAAGCTTTATTTTATCATATGATGGTAAAATAAAAGCTGGAATTGATATGAGTTTAGTAGAAGTGAATGTTCATGGTCAAAATATTGACATTACAATTCCACAAGCTAAGATTTTATCTCATGAAATTGATCAGGAAAGTATTGAAGTTTTTGATGAAACAAAAAATATATTTAATCAGATAAGTATTACGGATTATAATCAGTTTGCAATTGATCAAAAAGAGAGTATGGAAAGCAAAGCGAAGGAAAAAGGCTTGTTAGAAGAAGCTCAAAACAAAGCTCAAGAAACAATACAGACATTTGTAGAGTCATTGTATGATTCTTCAGATGATTATAAAATTCAAATAAATGTGGCAGAATCTTAAGGTTCTGTCATTTTTTGTTGAAATATGAAGATATTATAGTATAATGTTAGAAGTTTGGGTATAGAAATGGGAGGTTATATATGAATTCAAGTCAAAGTGGTAAGAAATTAGCAAAGAAAATGATTATTGCTTTAATTTGTGGTTTAATTGCTGGATTTGGATGTATTTTATTGAGAGAAAATTTATTAGCTAGTGGACAGGAATCATTATGGAATACCATTAACAATGTATTATTTCAAGATATTACTGCAGAAGGAGCTAATAGTGCAATTGGTTTATTTTATATTGTAGGGCAATTGTTTGTGAATGCATTACAATTAATTATTATTCCAATGGTGTTTGTATCTATCATTTTAGCTATTTGTGTTATCACAGATACAAAGAAGTTAGGACGAATTTCTTCTAAAACAATAGGAACATTCCTTATTACAACGGTTTGTGCTCTTATATGGGCAGGTATTATTGGTTCTATTGTTTATAAACTGGGAGCATTTAATGCTGTACATGCAGATAACTTAGTCATTCAGGAAGGAACTGTAGGTTCTAATCCATTAAATATTATTGTTTCAGTTATTCCCAATAACTTAATTAATGCATTTATGGATAATGGTAATGTTTTAGCTGTTGTTTTCTTAGCAGTAGCGATTGGGCTTGCAATGAATCAATTAAAAGATAAAACAAAGACATTAAAGAAATTATTAATTGAGTGCAGCGATATTATTTCTGTGTGTTTATCATTTGTTATTACAAAATGTGCGCCATATGCTATATTTTGCTTATTAACAAGAACATTTGCTATATATGGTATTGATTATTTATTACCAGCATTAGCTTATGTTGTAACAGTTCTTTTGGCTTTAATTATATATCTATTTATTGCTTATCCAATTTATCTTATGGTGATGGGAAAAATTAATCCAAAACCATTTATGCATAAAATTCCCAAAGTTGCTTTATTTGGTTTTTCAACATCATCAAGTGCAGCAACATTACCAATTAATAAAGAAACAACTGTGAATGAATTAGGTGTAAGTGAGGAAATAGCTTCATTTGTTTTACCATTAGGAATGACAATAAATATGGATGGTACAGCTATTATGCAAGTCATTGCAGCTATCTTTATTGCGGCAAGTTCTGGTTATGATGTGACTTTGACGTCTATGGCTATTATTGCATTTCTTGCTTTAATTGCATCAGTGGGTACACCCGCAGCACCAGGTGCTGGAGCTGTCATCTTATTTACGATTTTAACAGGTATGGGGTATACAAATGATGGTGCATTGTTGGCTTATTCATTAATCTTGGCAATCAATAGACCAATTGAGATGCTTGTAACATCATTGAATGTTGTTGGAGATTCAGCAACTTCTGTTATTGTTGCTAAAAAAGAAAATATGTTAGATGAAGATATTTATAACAGTTAAGTAAGCTCATTATAGAGCTTATTTTTAATTTTATGATATTTGCTAAAAGCAATTTATAAAATAAAATCATTATTACTAAACTTTATACAATTGTCTATTTATGAATGATATAGTGTGCATGAATAGCAATAACGGTAGGTGGTTATGCCTTGGTCGTGGGACGAAGGCACGTTATCCTTCGTTGACATAGATATCCATCAAGAGATGGAAATATGAAAGACGGAGGTGATAGACATGACATCTTATGAGATGGTCATGATGGTGTTAAGAATACTGACATTTATCATGACTTTAATAAGTTTGATTGTGAAATTGCTTCTTATCATTATCGATAAGGATAAAAAAGCAAAAAATAACTACCTCTTGCTCGGACAAAGTTGAGGTAGTTATTTTTCCTTAATTTAATCTAAGGCATAACCGTTTATCGGCTGTTCCTTTTTCAATTACATTATAGTTTATGTCATTTTGATTGTCAATATACAGATCAATTGGCTTAACATCATAAAAATGATATAATTTTTTACAAGAAATAGAGGTGTTATAAAGATGAGTTGTTTGATTAGAAAATGGAAAAGAGAAGATGCACAAGATTTACAAAAATCTATTAATGATACAAGAGTTTTAAATAATTTAACAGATCGTATACCCTATCCATATCATTTACAGGATGCCTATGATTATATAGATGCTATGTTAGCTGTTGATGAAAATGAAATATTTGCTTTTGCGATTGAATATGAAGGACATGTTGTAGGAAGTATTTCTGTTTTAAGGCAGGAAGATATTTATCGAAGAAGTGGAGAAATAGGATATTATCTAGGATATGATTACTGGGGACAAGGCATTATGAGTGAAGCTGTGAAACAGGCATGTCTATTGATTTTTGAGCATAGTGATATAGAGAGAATTTTTGCAGCACCTTTTGATTATAATCATGCTTCACAAAGAGTTTTAGAAAAATGTGGTTTTAAACGTGAAGGTATTTTACGTAAGAATGGCTTTAAAAATGGGGAGTTTCATGACATGATAATGTATTCTTTAATTAAATAATTATTGAAATTATCAAGTCTTATGCTATAATCAGTATATCAAATCGTTGCATTGGATAAGTAAATGTGAAATCATGATAGAGAGCTGATGGTTGGTGTAAATCAGTATGAGGAAACATTGAAATCTACCAATAAGAGAAGCTAATCACTTCCGGTTGAACCGTTATCTCATTAAAGTTATCAGTTTGATAAGAAATAGGGTGGCACCACGATGAATTCGTCCCTTGTGAAAGGTGCTTTTTATTTTATTGAAAAGGAGACATGAAAAATGATTGATATTGCTATACTTAGAGAAAATCCAGAATCTGTAAAAGAAAACATGAGAAAAAAATTTCAACATGATCGTTTACATTTAGTTGATGAAGCTTATGAATTAGATAAAGAATATCGTGAAGCTCTTACGAAGGCAAGCGAACTTCGTGCTATGCGTAATACATTATCTAAAGAAATTGGACAATTTATGCGTGAAGGAAAAAAAGATTTAGCTGAAGAGAATAAGAGAAAAGTTACTGAAATGGCTGATACTTTAAAAGAATTGGAAGCCAAGGAAGCTGAATTAGGCCCAAAATTAAAAGAAGTTATGATGAAAATTCCTAACTTTATTGATGATAGTGTACCTATTGGTAAAGATGATAGTGAAAATGTAGAAATTCAAAAATATGGGGATCCTTTTGTTCCTGATTATGAGATTCCATATCATGCTGATATCATTACTAAGCTAGGTGGATTAGATAAAGAAGCAAGTGGAAGAACAAGTGGTAATGGTTTCTATTATTTGATGGGAGATATTGCCAGACTTTCTTCAGCAATGTTATCTTATGCGAGAGATTTTATGATTGATAAAGGATTTACTTATTGTATTCCTCCATTTATGATCAGAAGCGATGTTGTGACTGGTGTTATGTCATTTGAAGAAATGGATGCGATGATGTATAAAATCGAAGGTGAAGATTTATATCTGATTGGTACAAGTGAGCATAGTATGATTGGTAAATTCAAAGATCAGATTGTGAAAGAAGAAGATTTACCAATTACATTAACTTCATATTCACCATGTTTTAGAAAAGAAGTAGGGGCTCATGGTATTGAAGAACGTGGTATTTATCGTGTTCATCAATTTGAAAAACAGGAAATGGTTGTTTTATGTAAACCTGAAGATGCTATGAAATGGTATGATAAAATGTGGTCATATACTGTTGAGTTATTTAGAAGTTTAGATATTCCTGTGAGAACACTAGAATGTTGTAGTGGTGATTTAGCTGACTTAAAAGTCAAATCTTGTGATGTAGAAGCATGGTCACCTAGACAGAAAAAATATTTTGAAGTTGGATCTTGTTCTACATTAGGAGATGCGCAAGCTAGACGTTTAGGTATTCGTACAAAAGGTGAAAGAGGAACATATTATGTCGCAACTCTTAACAATACAGTTCTAGCAAGTACACGTGCACTTATTGCATTTATTGAAAATAATTATAATGAGGATGGAAGTATTTCTATTCCTGAAGTATTAAGACCATATATGGGTGGAAAAGAAAAAATCGGTTAAGATCAAAATCTTAACCTTTTTTTATACTTAATTGACGAATATGCTGAATAAGTGGAAAATGACGATTAATCATTGAAACAAATTTACCTACTGTTATAGCAGAAATAATTGTACCTAAACCAACACCCTGTAAAGAATGAAAAAACACAAAAGAACAAAGACTTGCAATCACAATAAGTGTCACATCAAAATAAACTTTAATAAGCCCAAATTCTTTGTGAGTTACGTCACTGATTGCTTTGACAATACCTTCACCTGGAACCATAATAACGTCAGGAGCAACTTCGATACTGATACCTAAAGCTAAAATGATACAACCAATAATAAGACTCATAAAACGGATAATGAATGTTTCTGGTTGAAACCAGTTCATCATAAACATACCTAAATCAACAAACATACTAAAAATAATATTAGCAATGATTTGTAAAAATTGAAAAGGACGGAAATTTTTTCTAAGTATCATAATTTGTAATAGAATATAAATCATATTAAATATAAATGTTGTTGTTCCAAAACTTAAATTTGTAAAATACAAGCTAAATACGTAGGGGATACTTGAAATTTGTGATGTCCCTAAAGCACTCTTTGTAATAAATGCTATTCCAAATGAATTAATAAAAAGTCCTAATAAAAAATAAAAATATCTTAAAATCGTCTTATTCATGATATGCCTCCTGAAAATTTTGAATGATTTGATTCAATAAGTCATTAACTTCTTCTTTTTTTAAAGATTGATAAGCAATAGAATCTGCTTCATAGCATATTTGTTTGACTTTTAATGCAAGCTTATGACCAGAATCTGTTAAAAAAATTTGAATTGAACGTTTATCATGATGATGTGATTTTCGATAAATCAATCCCTGTTTTTCCATTTTTTGTAGTAAGATTGTCATTGTTGATTTATCTAAGACACATGTCTTTCCAATTTCTTTTGGGGTTTGCCCATCTTTTTCTAAAAGACATTCCAATATTTTAGGTTGACCTGGATAAAGACCAAGTTCAGATGTTTTTTGAACAATCATCTTGTTACTGTAATGAAAGCATTTCAATAATAAAAAATGTATTTCCTGATTTAACATAGATACACTCCTATATAGTTTGAATTCAAACTATATTGTAATATTATCATGTTTTTATGTCAAGTATGAGATAATCTTTAAAATCACTTGAAAATAGTCATAATCTTATGATGAGTAAACATTTTATGACGGGAAAAAGGATTTATTGGTAAATAGAAATTTTTATTGATTTGTAGAGGAAATATGCTATAATAGATTTTGCCATTACAATAGGCGGCTTCGAACCATGTCAGGACCGGAAGGTAGCAGCATTAAGAATGTCCGTTTATGTGTAGTGGCTTTTTTCTGAGGAGTGAGATTATGAGTGATGAGGAATACATGCAATTAGCTTATCAGCAGGCCTGCCAGGCAAGAGATATAGATGAAGTTCCAATTGGTGCTATCATTGTGAAAGATGGACAAATTATTGCTCAGGCTTTTAATCAAAAAGAATCAACACATGATGTCACAGCACATGCTGAGATGATTGCTATAAGAAAAGCATGTCAAAAGTTAGGGACTTGGCATTTGGATGGTTGTGTCTTATATTCAACATTGGAACCATGTTTAATGTGTAGTGGTGCTATTATTCAAAGTCGTATAGAAAAAGTTGTATTTGCAGCAAAAGGACAAAGATGGCATGGATTATCTAATTATTTAGAAAGTCATGAATTTAATCATTATCCTCAAATCATTTCAGGTGTCTTAGAAAAACAATGTTGTTTATTATTATCTCAATATTTTAAGAGTAAAAGAAATCATTAAAGAGTTTATTCTTATATCTAAGAATTCTCTTTTTTATTTGTGATTTTTCATTATTTATCCACATAAATATGATATACTTTTTTTAGAGGTGATATATATGGATCAAAGAATGTTAACTGAACAGATGGATTATCAAAAATTTCTAGGAAAAGTTGTGAAATGGGTTTTCTTTGGAGTCAGTACAACAGCTATTACATCTGTGATTATTATTCTTTCTGGTATTATCAATGTAGTGATAAATTATTATTTTCCTATTTTAATTTCATCAACGATTTTAGAAATTGTTTTTGTTTTGATTCTATATAAAAAATTAAAAGGACATGAAGATCAAATTTCTATATCTTCGGCTAAAAGATATTTCCTTATATATTCTATTATTAATGGAATTGTGTTTTCTTTCATTTTATCTGCTGTATCTTTCTATATTTCAGCACTTGCATTTGCATTAACAGCAGCATATTTTGGATTATTATATACGATTACGCAATATACGGATTCAAGCTTTTCTCATATTGGAAAAATATGTTTATCTGCATTACCTATATTAATCATTGGTTATCTTATTTTATTATTTATTAATGCGCCACTTCTTTATTATGGTATTATTTTCTTGGACTTGGCAATATTTACTGGAATTACTCTTTATGATATGAAGAATATTTCAACTATGTATCAGATGTCATCTCCTGAATCATTAGAAGGTATAGCAATGATTTGTGCAGTGGAATTGTATTTGGATTTTGTCAATATCTTTATTGATATTTTAATGCTTATTATGGATAATAATTAGATATCGAAAGATATCTTTTTTTATGTTATAATGTGACAAGGCAAGGAGTTGATGACAATGGCATATAAGACATTATATCGTGTATATCGTCCACAAAAATTTGATGATGTGGCTGGACAGGAACATATTATTACAACTTTACAACATGCAGTTGAGGAAAATAAGATTTCTCATGCATATTTATTTTGTGGTCCACGAGGAACTGGAAAGACAACAATAGCAAAACTATTAGCAAAAGCTGTCAACTGTACAGGTTCTCCTAAACCATGTGATCAATGTGAAAATTGCCAACAAATTGCTTTGGGGACACACCCTGATGTTATTGAAATTGATGCTGCAAGTAATAATGGTGTTGATGAAGTAAGAAATCTTATTGAGAAAGTTAAATATGCACCAACACAAGGAAGATATAAAGTTTATATTATTGATGAATTTCATATGATGTCACCAGGAGCATCTAATGCTTTATTAAAAACTCTAGAAGAACCCCCAGAACATGTCATTTTTATTTTTGCTACAACAGAACCACATAAAATCTTACCGACGATTATTTCAAGATGTCAAAGATTTGATTTTACAAAATTAAGTGTTAATGACATCGTGAATCGTATGAAAGATATTTTAAAAGAAGAGCATTATCAATGTGATGATGATGCTTTAGAGCTGATTGCAAAATTGGCTGATGGTGGTATGCGTGATGCCTTATCCATTTTAGAACAATGTTTAGCTTATAATGATCAACATTTAACTGTACAGGATGTCAATCAGATCTATGGTATTGTTTCTTTAGAAAATAAGATTGATTTTATTAAAATTATATTATCTAAAGATATGAAAAAAGCATTATCTTTATTAGAAGATATGAAAATGAATGGAATAGATATTAAAAGACTGACTTTGGATCTTGTAGATATTTTGAAGGATGTTGTGATTTATCGTAATACTCAGGATGAATCTATTTTATTTGTTTTATCTAAATATTATTTGGATATGATAGTTCCCTTTATTGGGTGTGATGAAGCTTTGCATTTTATTGATATATTAATGGATGCAAGTGAAAAATATGCTAAAGTTATTAATCCATCTATTTATTTTGAATTGGCTATTTTAAAGATGTGTAATCAGATTCAAAATGAAAAAGTGATTGCTGTAGAAACTGTTAAAGTGCCTTCGCAGCCAGTAATGAAAGTTGTCGAAGAAGAACCGGTTATTGAAGAAGAAATAGTCAATGATGTTATAGAAGATGAACCAATTAAAGAACCTATAATAGAAGAAGAAACTCAAGACAATGTTCCAACTTTTGAATTTGAACGAGTACAAGAGATAGAACCAGAAGTTGATAATGATGTCAAAGTAGATGAAGCTGATATTATGAACATATTGGTACAGGCCAAAAGAGATATTTTACAGAGTATCCAGGAAAGATGGCCAATTATTAAAAGATATCTTGCTAATTTGAATATGGCAAAAAGTGCTGCTATGTTATGTGATGGTACAGCTGTTGCGGCTTGTCCAGGTGGATTGATTATTTCTTTTGAATATCAACCAGCAGTGAATGCTGTTAACTATTATAAAAATTACAAACAGTTAAGTACTTTTTTAAATGAAGTTCTTGGTAGTGAATATCGCTTTATTGCGATTCAACAAGATGAATGGATCAAAATGAGAAGTCATTTCATTGAATTAAAAAGAAAAAATCAATTACCCCAACCTCACGAATTAACACTTAAGCATATTGATAGCCATGATTTGGATCATGTTGATATGACTGAAGCACAAGAATATGCAGTGAAATTATTTGGAGATATCGTTGAATTTAAGGAGGATTAAAGATGAATTTTGGAAATTTATTACAACAGGCACAACAAATGCAACGTAAAGTTAATAAAGCAAAAAAAGAATTTGGAGAAAAAGAGTTTGATTTTGAAAGTCAAAATCAGCTGATTACAGGAAAAATGAAAGGTAATCTTTCAATTACAGAATTACATATTTCTGCTTCATTAATTCAAGAAGATCAAGAAGATATGGAAGCATTATTAATTGCAACAATTAATCAGGCAATTGAAAAAGTATCTCAAGAAAGGGAAGATACATTAAACAAAGTTACAAATGGTGTTGATGTATCAGCATTCTTATAATGGAATATCCTCATAGTTTTGAAGAACTGGTTGAATGTTTTAAAATGTTACCAGGAATTGGAACAAAAGGTGCAGAGAGACTGGTTTATCATGTTTTATCAATGGACCAGGATCAGGTTCAAAGATTTTCTGATGCTTTATTAAACTTAAAACGTAATATCCATTATTGCAAGAAATGTGGCCATATCTGTGAAGGTGAATTATGTGATATATGTCAGGATCCAACCAGAGATCAAACGACGATTTGTGTTGTTGAATCACCTAAAGATGTTTTTGCTATGGAAAAATTAAAAGAATATCATGGGTTATATCACGTTTTACATGGAACGATGTCTATCATGGATGGAAAAACAATTGATGATTTAAATATTCAGTCCTTATTTGAACGTTTAAATGATCAAATTAAAGAAGTTATTATAGCAACAAATCCAACGAGAGAAGGAGAAACAACAGCATTATTTCTTGCAAAGCTTTTAGCAAAAGAAAACATTCCTGCATCAAGGATTGCTAATGGATTACCTATTGGAAGTAATTTGGATTATGCTGATGAATTGACTTTATTAAAATCTTTAGAAGGAAGAAAGAAAATATAATCACCTCATATATTATTGTGAGGTGATTTTTGTATACAATAAAACCCACAGATAGTCTGTGGGTCAAGAAAAAGCTTTAGCGTAGTGATAATGTTAAAAACCT